>CAYMFZ010000241.1:0-8169 GCA_964389585.1 uncultured Pirellulaceae bacterium
CGCGATGAGTATGGCAATAAACCGTTGCGATGCGATGCGACGAGCATGGTCCAACCATCGTGCGGATTGTTGGTCCGGATTTGCGCCCCGACCGACTAATCCCTCATCAAATTCCGCCTAAGCCGACTGGCTTGCGCGCTTCTTCAACTCTTCAAGTGCCAACTCAATACGCTTGGTGCAACGTTGGCGGCCAAGGACTTCTAACGTGTCGAACATTCCGAAACCGGCGGCTTGCCCCGTCACTGCGACACGCAACGCGTGGATGATATCGCCGGTGGTCACTCCTTGATTCTCGCAAAACTGATGCAGCTCCTCTTCAAGTGCTGCCGCCGAAAATTCTGGCGTCTCGTCTAGCACCGCAGCGAATCCGGCCAACAACTCGCCGGCTTTTTCTGGCTTAACCAATCGCTTCTTAAAGGGCTTATCCTCAAACACGACTTCCTCGTCCGCCAAGAAGAAGTTACGAAATTTGAGAATGTCTCCCGCCATACAAATCCGATCGCCCGCAGCCTCAACGATTTGTTTGATGTAAGCGAGCTGTTCGCATTCGACAGGATCTGCCGCAAGTTTCGCCTTTTGCAAAAACGCCAAACACAATTTGTATTTGCGCTTCATTGGCAGCTCATTCATGTAGCGAGATTGAAACGCCGTCAGCTTTTGGCTGTCGAAACTTGCTTCACTTTTGACGACTCGGTCAAGTGAAAAATGCTCCAGCATTTGCTCACGTGAAAACTCTTCGGTTTTGTCATCCAACGACCAACCCAGCAACACTAGATAATTCAAAATCGCATCGGGCAAAAATCCAATGTCGCGATAAAAGTCAACGAGCACCGGATTGAAGCTAGACGGATCGGTTTCCAAATCAATTTGGCCCGCGATATCTGCACCAGATTGATAAAGCCGCTTAAAGTCTTTGTTATTCAGATACTGTTCGATTTTTCGCTTGCTTAATTTGTTTCGCCCACCCGGCTCCGCCACAAACGGAACATGCGCATAAGTTGGCGGCTCGTAGCCAAGCGACTGCAAAATGAAAATCTGCCGCGGCGTATTGGACAAATGCTCAACCGCACGAACAACATGCGTAATCTCGAAATCGTGATCATCAACGACGTTGGCCAAATGGTACAAACAAGTCCCATCATTGCGTTGAATCACGTGGTCGCTTTCTCGCGCCCAATCAAACGAAACGTCGCCTCGCACGAGGTCGGTGAATTCGCACTTTCCCTCACGCGGCATTTTCAATCGAACTACATAGCTACGTCCCTCGGATTCGAAAGCAGCAGCCTGCTCGTCGGTTTCCGCCATCCAAGTTCGGCTGTAAACGAAATCCCGTTTCTCTTTCTCAGCCGTTTCGCGCTCCGCCGCAAACTCCGCTGGCGACGAATAGTCTCGATAGGCATGTCCCGATTCAAGCAACCGTTTTGCGGCAGCCTGATATTTTTCCAAACGTTGTGATTGGTAATACGGAGCGTGTGGCCCATTGACTTCTGGGCCTTCATCCCAGTCCATGCCAAGCCACCGAAACCCATCGAGGATTGGCTGAAGTGCCTCAGCAACATTGCGTTTTGCGTCCGTGTCATCGATTCGCAAAATGAACTGCCCACCGGATTGCCGAGCCAGCAGCCAATTAAAAAGCGCCGTACGGACGCCGCCAATATGTAGATAGCCGGTTGGGCTTGGCGCAAATCGAGTTCGGATCGTCATGGTCAATCAGTCAGTCGTTGAAATTGGAATCACAAGGAAAACGTCAGAGATTCCTGAACTCGCAATCTTACGTGTCGACTGCAGAATGATCAACGAGAAGCATTTGGAGCCTGTCCCCAAACCGAGACATTCGATCAATGTGGTTTTGAGATAGGCACCTAAGCGGCGCGGCGACGTTGCTTTTCGAGTTTACGCTGTTTACGACGTTGCGACTTGCTCATTTTGATGATGCCCTCGTGCTCTTCTTCATCCTGAACATCAACTCCAGAACGGGTGGAACCTTGATTCGATTGCTCTTTTTCCCTTGAAGCCGCAGCAAGTTCCTTGAGCACTTCAGACGGTGACTTTTTCTCAGGTTGCTTGGAAGTCTTGGCCGCAGGCTGTGGTTTCGACTTTTTGGTTCGTTTTGTCTTGGCAACAGGTTTTTGCTTCTTTTCGGCTTCATCAGCTTCAGAAACAACTGGCTTCTTAGTTGCCTTTCGTCGAGTCGTCTTCTTTTTGGGCTTGGCAGCGGACTCGTCCGAGACTTCCGTTTCAACGACTTTCGTTTTAGTGGATCGTCGCTTCTTCTTCGTTGTCCTTTTCGATTTCGTCTTCTCTTGTTTGACTTTCTTTTCACGCTGGACGATCAATCCATTCGCATGCAAGAAAATAAACCTCGCGTAAGTCAGATGGGCAAGAAACAACGCGGCGGTGCCAAAGAGCACACAATTGCCGATCATCGTTTCCGATCCTAAACCAACCAGGTTCTGCTCAACTGCAGGAAGTTGCATCACGGCTGCCGCCGAGTAAGCAATCCAAACAAAGACGACCAAAGCGAAAGAGCCGCGCGACTCGCGAACTTCAAACATTCCTCGTCCCATCAAAACGCCAAGCGCAACCAGCTTGACCGCGAGTGGGATCCAGGCTCGTTCGCCTGACAAAGATCCAGTAACCGTTTGGGCCAGATTCATGGCAAGGGTGCCAAGATCAGTCACACAGTTGACGCTGGCAAGAATCAGCAGGACCGCCGTCCACAACCAAAGTCGATACGTGCCTTTGTAGTCATCACAGCGATGTTGCCGCAGCGCGTAAATTTGGAGGCTTGCCAATCCGGTCATGATCAGAAGAAAAGAGGAGAACCAACTGGCCAGACTTCCCCTGCCATGAATTGCAAACGTGTCGAGTCCAGATTGACCGAGCGTACTTGACCAAGCTTCAACATTTTGAGAAGTGAAATTGATCAGCCACAATCCAGCCAACAACAAAGCCACAACACTCAGGTAAGACACAATCCGTTTGGGAACGAGATCTGTCGTCTTACGTTGATTTCGACGGTCGGCTCCGTAAGTGTAAGCCCGCGCTTCAGTGGACTCAGTCGATTTTTTTCGCCGGCGCGGTGGCGCTGAAGCCTCGTCAACGACGCGGACTTCCGACTCGCCCAAAGAAATGGAAGGATCAACAACCAGTCGTCGTCGTCTCGTGCTGTTGCGTTGTAAAACCATTTCGCTCCATCTTCTTTGGCAATTCCCTAACTAACTATTCGGCAATCAGGGCGCCAAAGTCTTAGCGAACCACCACCAAGACGAAACGATCGAGCAAACGCCTGCTAGCTGTCAGCAATCACAGGGTTCGAAAGCACACCAAGCCCCGTGATTTCGACTTCCAATTTGTCGCCTGGCCCAAGAAAAACCGGAGGCGTGCGACCAGCCCCAACTCCTGACGGGGTCCCGGTATAGATCAAATCACCAGGGCAAAGCGTCATGAATTTTGAGAGATGAGCAATCAAAAAATCCAATTTGAAAATCAAATGCTGCGTATTGGATGACTGCATGACTTCACCATTAAGCCGCAGTTGAATGTCGAGATTTTGTGGGTCATCGACTTCATCTTCCGTCGCGACAAATGGACCCAGCGGTGCGAAAGTATCGAACGTCTTACCAAGCAACCATTGGCCGCCGGGTTTTCCCTTCTGCCAGTCACGAGCCGAAATATCGTTACCACAGCAGTATCCAAAAACGTAATCCATCGCCGACGAACGCGGGATGTGCTTGCCTTCTTTTCCAATCACGACAACTAGTTCGGCTTCAAAATCGACTTGCTCGCTGATCGCCGGTAATCGAATCGCTTCATTGGGCCCGATGATCGCCGAAGGAAAAACGTTGAACACCACGGGAATTTCAGGCGGCTCACCTCCCATCTCACGCGCGTGATCCGCGTAGTTCTTTCCGATGCAGATGACTTTTTGTGGGTCAGTTATAGGAGCATTTATTTGAGCCTGCGAACGATTCACGACTTTCGCTCCAGACCATTCGTTATTCTCGAGTTCACGTAACGCGTTCATCAACTCAGAAGAACTAACCAACGTTTTGAGACTGGTTGAAAAAACGTTGGGGTCAAGAATCGCGATCTGATCTTCATCCAACAAGACTCCGATTCGATTCGAATCGCTATTGGAATTATCAGTTGTAAGGGAAACTATTTTCACAAGAACTCCAAAGGATTCAAAACCATTCAAGCCATGATCTTAGCGAAAACTCGCCCACAAACCATCCAATCCATACGACTGGCAAAATCGGCTAGTGATCGCGAATCAATCTCATGCGAATTACTCAAACGAAGCTCCGACCGAATTCACAACCTACGATTCTAAAACAACCAATCTGGACAGCCGATTCAATTCAGCACGTCTAAAACAATTTTCAGGTCGAAAAATGTCGATTTCCAACTCAAAAACTGATTCAAACATCGAATTCCCTGTCGCTGTTCCAAATGCAGCCGCATCAAACCGAGTTCAGCAAGTCACAGCGAACTTGTTCCGTCAATCATTGTTGGACAATTTGCGCGACGGAGTGATCTTCGTCGACGCTCATGAAAAGATTCATGTTTGGAACCAAACTCTAGAAGTCATGACGGGAATGAGTGCCAGTAAAGTCGACGGCGAACGACTAACGCCTAGTCTTTTGGGACTTTCCGATGACAATGGCACTCCTCTCAAAGACGAATTCAGTCCGTTGACGGAATGCTTAGTTACGCAAAAGAACAAAACTGGCGAGTACAAGCTCGTTGGACGCAGCGGTCGCGAAGTGAAAGTCGAGATGACTTTCACTCCCGTGATCGACGCAGCAAATGAAATCCATGGTGCCGTGATTCTTGTTCACGATGCGTCGGTCCAACTCGATCTACAACGACAATTGCGAGACCTCTATGAGTTTTCAACGTTGGATCCGTTGACTCAAGTCGCCAACCGCGCCGAATTCGAACGTGTGATGGATGAGTTCGTTCGTGCTCGCGGGCTTTCTGATTTTCAATGTAGCCTAATCGTTTGCGACATCGACTTTTTCAAGCAAATCAATGACAACTACAATCACCACATCGGTGACCAGGCTTTAGTCTCTTTCGCCGGACTATTGAAAAAGTTTGTACGCTCACAGGACATCGTCGCTCGCTACGGCGGCGAAGAGTTCGTCATTCTGTGTGCCAATTGCGATATCGAATCAGCAGTCCAACGTGCCGAAGAAATTCGAGTCACTTTGACGAAGACCCCGCAACAGATGCTTGACGGAAAATGCATCACTGCAAGCTTTGGTGTGTCAGAACTTCAAAAATCAGATTCTGCCACGGAATTTTTCGTTCGCGCAGATACGGCTTTGCTTCGTGCCAAAGAACTTGGTCGAAACCGAGTTGTCGAGGCCAACGCTTCTGAGTTGGGTGGCGATCCAGAATTAAAAAGCAAAGAATTGACTTCGCTTGCAGGCGTTTCATGGCGGAAACTCAAAGGCCAGACTTTGGTCAGCGAAGAATACAGCACGACAACTCCGTTGGCCGTTCTGGTTGAAAAACTACGTGGCTACATCGTCGAAACGGAAGCCGAGATTCGGCGTGTCGAAGCTGATTTCGCTTCTTTGGTCGTCGAAGCCGAAGATGACGAGAGCTTTAGCCGCAAGGGAAAGTTCATGGTTGACCTCGATTTCCAAGAGCGTGAAACTGATGGCGAAAATCAAACATTCGGCAAACGCAAAAAGACGTTTATTCGAATCACAGTTCGCGAAGCCAAGCGAAGTTGGTTTGCTGCCAACGCGGTTGACCTGGCTCCAAGCGTCGTCAGTGAACTTCGTCGATATTTGATGATCAACGATGACGCTTCGAAATTGAAAGTCGCTCCAGCGGCAACCAAGCCGGGTAAGCGTTAGAATTTGAGCTGACTGTCGATTTAGCTTTAAGAAAAATAGACTCGATCGCTTTTCAATTTTATAGAGTCAAGAACCCGCGCCAAAAGTAAAACGCGATCAGTTCGTTGGTCGCTTGCTGCGTGGCTGCCTCAAGCGGAGAGCCCATATCGACGAGCGCGGCGATGTTCGCCTCGTAATCGGCTTTCTCCTGAGCGGTCATATTTTCCAACCGCTCACGCATCTGTTGTATTTCCTGAGTCTGCTCATTTGACTCGTAAGCCAGTTGAATTTCCGCCAATTCACCTCCGTCAAGCCAAACCGCACCACAGTTTCGGCAGGAGTCTTTTTGAAAAGTACGACCGGCGTTCACTTCCTGCTTATCCATTCGATTGCGACAACGAGGGCAGCGTATCACTTCGATCGTATCCGGCTTTTCATTTTGAACGATCTCGCGCACCAACGCTTTGGGATCTTTATTGATTCGCTTCTCGATTTTTTTGACGCGCCCGTTTTCGACCAGATGCCCTGAGCATTCCGAACACGAAAAAATCCTTACGCCGGAATATTGAATTGGCTTCAACTTTTTCACGCATTTTGGACAGTCCACGTTGCTCCTTTGATGCTAGATGATTCGATTCTTATTCGTTGGCCAGAGCGAAAGCTTGTAAGTTTTTTTTGCGTTGATTCAGTCTGATCCAACTGGTGGTGCTTGCTTTAAGTTTATCCTGCATGAATGCAAGGGGTTAGCGGGAGGTTGAGCGACAGCGACATCACTGCGGGAAAAATCAACCACCCGAACGGAGTCGCAGCGAACTCAGTGAGTATGCAACCGGAGGTTTTCGCTTTCGCTCGACCTCCGGCTAAATGCTGAAACCCCCTTCGGGGTAAGTCGAACAGAGCTATCGTCACGGTCAGCTACAATCCCTTGAATTTCATTCACGAAATGCACGTTTTACTTCTTCACGACCTAGTCCAGCCAATTGTCAGAACAATCTCCATTCGATATTCTGTTGGATCAAACGAAACTAACGTTAATCGCCAACATAAATGCGAGGATGAAATGGCTTACTCTCTACCTGAACTGCCTTACGCACACGATGCGCTTGCACCCCACATTGACGCCAAAACGATGGAAATCCATCACGGCAAACACCACAACGGTTATGTCACCAAAGTCAACGCGGCAATTGAAGGAACTGATCTCGGATCCAAATCAATCGAAGAGTTGGTTTCAGACTTGAATGCTGTACCTGAGAACATTCGTGGCGCTGTTCGCAATAACGGCGGTGGTCACGCAAACCATTCACTTTTCTGGTCAGTGATGAGCCCTGATGGTGGTGGCGAGCCGAGTGGCGAACTTGCTGATGCAATTAACGCTGCGTGTGGAAGCTTTGATGGCTTCAAAGAAAAGTTCGCTGCTGCGGCGGGAACACGATTCGGCAGCGGATGGGCTTGGCTAAGCGTTGACGGTGGCAAGTTGGTTGTCGAAAGCACACCCAACCAAGACAGCCCACTTATGGAAGGTCGCACTCCGATTCTTGGTCTCGATGTTTGGGAGCACGCGTACTACTTGAACTATCAAAACCGTCGCCCTGATTACGTTTCAGCTTTTTTCAACGTGATCAATTGGAACGCGGTTGCAGAACGATTTGCTGCTGCTAAGTAAGCAACTTCCAACGAATTGCAGAATTGAAATTATTAAAGGGCTGCCTCGCGCAGCCCTTTTTGCTGCGCTTGTTTTGATCTCCATTGTGGCGAAATTCAGCTAGCAAAGCACCAGTATTGCTTGCACTTCTCCACCCGAGCAATTTCTCAAACTCCAATACCTAACAAACGATCTTGAATTTAAGACGCAAATTCGCGGCAATTCCAGATTCCATTGACGCTTATCGTCGTCCTCTCTAACATCCCGCCGCAATCTGCAGGGATAAAGGCAAGAAACCATGCCGTTTTTTCCGATTATCGGAATAGGTTTGTGAAATTTGGATTGGTTTGACTTTTCCGATTGGCAACCTGACTCGGAGTCACTTTGATTTCGAACAAGAAATTGCGCCCGTCACATCCGCTGACTATTTGAATTGAGTTTGGTTCCATGTACGTCAATCGAAAAACAAACGTCACGCTATTACTGTTCGGATTTACCATTGCGATGCTTGCCTCGTCGATGGGGTGTCGGACTGGTGGATTTACAAAACCAGATATGGGCAAACTGGCATTTTGGAAATCAGAAAATTCGATCTTTGCGTCGAAGTCACAGAAGATGCCACCGCCTCCTGCGCGGCATTTCGATCCCGCGCCGATTGAAGGCGAAATG
>CAYMFZ010000242.1:0-8114 GCA_964389585.1 uncultured Pirellulaceae bacterium
TGGCAGACGCGCTAGATTTAGGATCTAGTGTCCCTAGGACGTGCAGGTTCGATTCCTGTCACCCCCACTAAGCTGCGACACAAGGACTTACGACAATTTGTTGTAAGTCCTTTTTTCGTTTTTGGAAAGCCAAAAATGCAAATGGGAACATTTTGGGAACATCACTGTGTTAGCGTTGGGTTTGTATCGCTGTTCTTCGCCCAGACCAATGGGAAGAATTCAGCATGGCATTTATGGAAAACCGCAACGGGAAATTCAGGATCAAATTCCGGTTTGAGGGTAGGCAGTATTCGCGATCCTTGAATACCAGCAACGAGCAAAAAGCCGGTCTAGCCAAAGGGCAGATTGAGCGAAACCTGGAACTAGTCTCGCTTGGCCTTCTCGAAGTCCCGGACGCTTGCGATGTCTTCGACTTCTTCCTCACTGGTAAAGTTCAAGAGAAGCCCACAGCCGACGCTAGGGCCAAGGAAAGCAAAAAACAATCTGCCGGCACTCTATCGATCGAACGCCTCTTCAACATGTACTTTGATGCCTTCCTCAAGGAATCCATCGAAGAGAACAGCTTCGGCATGCTCGAGACTCACCGAAACAACTTGGAACGGCTGATCGGCAAACGTACCAAGGCGGCAGCCTTTGGCACTGGAGATATTCAAAAATACGTTGACAAACGAGCTAAGGAGCCTGGGAGGAGGGGGAAGATCCAAGCAACTACCATCCGTAAGGAAATCACTACCCTATCGACCATTTTCAAATGGGCCGTCAGCAACGGCCACCTCAACGCGGCTCCTGAGAAGAAAGGAATTCGCTATCCAAAAGGAAAAGAGAAACCACCGTTTCAAACTTGGGAAGAAATCGAACGCAAGATCAAGCGAGGAGGGCTCTCGGATGACGAGGTCGCTGAACTCTGGGAGTGCCTTTTCCTAAACACATCCGAGGTCGCCGACCTTCTTTCGCACGTCAAGCTGAACGCTCGCCACGCCTTCATCTACCCTGCATTCGCCTTCGCCGCTCATACAGGAGCCAGGCGCAGCGAAATAGCACGTTCGCAACTAGCAGACATCGATTTCGAGTCCGACATGATCACCATCCGCGAATTGAAGCGTGTAAGAGGCATGCAATCAACCCGCCGAGTACCGATGTCACCGTTCCTCAAAACTGTTCTGGCTTCATGGATCGCCGACCACCCCGGCGGCCAAATGACATTCAGCATGCCAGAACGTTTGGAGCGATCGCGAAAAGAACGAGAGATCGGAACACCAGTTACCGCCAGCGAACTCCACAAGCACTTCAAGCAGCCGCTCAAAGGCACCAAGTGGGAAGTCCTCCACGGCTGGCACGCCCTGCGACACTCATTCTGCAGCAACTGTGCCGCAGTAGGCGTCGAGCAACGTTTAATCAACGACTGGGTCGGCCACCAAACAGCAGCGATGGTGCGTCGATACCGCCACCTTTTTCCTAACAAGCAACAACAAGCTATCCAAAATGTGTTTGGAAATTGGCCCAATTAGCTGGAGAATTTGCGAGCCGTCAGATGTACAAATAGATGCAATGATAGAGCCAATAGACTAGAGGACTTGAGGCTGCGTCGGCATTATTCAGAGCGGCAATGTAATGTTAAAGCCAATCGCCTTCTCTCGGCACGACTGGTGGACAGACAGTTGTCCCAAAGGCCCATTGGGAGTCAACGGCGTGGCTTGCCTCATGCAATTTTGGTAGCTTCATATTTCGAAACCACGTTCTTCAAATCTAACCATCATTTTGACAATATCGATCGGTGTTTGATACTGAAGAGAGGCCATGATTTTTTTTCGACGATTGTCAATAGTTTTAGATGACACGTCTAGCAAAACCCCAATTTCCGGCATCGTACTCCCTTCTGCAAGCAACATGCAAATGCGCTTGTCTCTTAAATCAAAGCTGGAATAAACTTCGAACGCATTTTCCAATGGGGTTCTAGGATTAGAGTCGTCATCAAACGAAATTGGGCGAGAAATTCCGAGGATATCATAGGCACCATCATTGTGTTGCATCAATCGTCGTTTGTAACTTCTAACCGAGTACCATCTGTTCTCCGGGCCATAGCAAACGTGCTCAAACTCCACATACTCCACTCCTGCGCAAATCAAAGCGTCGGTGTGCTGTGAAATCGAAATGATGGATTTGTCTAAAAAGGTCGTTGCTATTCGTCCGGTGGCGGTAATTCCATCGGAAAAAAATTCGCGGTACGCCTCATTGTTGTGAACGATAACTCCGTCACTGGATTTAAAGTAAACAGGCTCGGCAAAGGAGTCGATGTCGGGCGGGGAAGTTTTCGGGCCAGCAAACCACCTCTCAAGAGAGTTATTGATCAAATCAACCGTGTCTAGAAAAGTGATGTCGTACGGAATTTCGGTCACTCTGTCTGGTTCCAACTAGCGTAAGATTTATTTCACCGCCAGTATTGTAGCTGATTTCGACAAAGGTTCCAGAATTAGAACCGACTTCTACAATTGGAAATTCTACAACCGGAATTTCCACTTCCAGAAAAAGGCTGTGGAGAAACGGTTGACAATACGGGACTCAGAACTGACTTGCGATAAAGTTTTTGTGCGAGGAGCAATTGGACAATTGTAACCGCATCAAATTTTTTACTCACTTCAGACTCTGAAAGACTTCAATGAAATTATTTACTGCGACATTGGCTTTTGTTTTGACAGCGACGTTTGTTACTTCCGCCCTGGCATTGCCAGGATTCGGCAACTCGACCCTTAACACTCCCGTTGTGAACTGGTCGCGAGTTGACTACCTCACGGTGAACACAACCGGGCACCTTCAAAACCCGGGGGGCGAAGTCTGGCTAGAGTACTTTACGGTAGGCGCAAATCCAACTTGGACTGTCGCTGCTGACTACACAGGGATGGCGAAAGGGAACTTCAACAAGACTTTCAGCCCTCCGACGTCGGGTTTTTGGCCTCACGTCGGTAACGCGGTTGGGACAACCACCCCGTATCGAGTTCACCTGTTCGAAGCAACAGGCAGTCTTACCGACCATGATGGAACGATCACAAGAACTCAGTGATTAATCGGTTCAACAAATAATTATTCTTAGTTTTCAGAGTGGAGCAAGTCATGGGACGCCTTAGACAATCGAATTCAGGTTTCACCATCGTAGAGCTGATTGTGGTAATCGCAATTATTTCAATCCTCATCATGATGCTGCTCCCGGCTGTTCAGGCAGTTAGAGAGGCTGCCAGAGCAACGTCTTGCCGTAATAAGATTCGCCAGATTGGAATTGGATTGCAAAGCTTCGAATCCTCTCATGGTGCCGTGCCTGGTTCGAATCGAAGTGGACATTCGTTTATGGTCGGTCTTCTACCCTATCTAGAGCACAACAGTCTGTACGAAAAACTTGACTTGGGTAGTTCACCTGGTAGCCCACACAACGTCAACATTAGACGCGAGAACCCAATTCAAATATTTAGTTGTCCCTCTCAAACCGGTGCTGGCAACTCGTACGTTGGATGTATGGGGACCGCTTGGCTGTTTTCAAATCGGTTGGACCGCAACGATTCGAGGGATGGTTTATTTGGGGTCGAAAGATTTGCTAGAGTAACAGATGGTTTGTCGAACACGATTGCAGTTTCAGAGAGCGGCCCAGGTACACCGTCATCCTACATTCGCATCGTGCCAGCTGATGCGAGAACCGTAGATGTAAAGACGATGGACACTCTTTTATTCAGCACACCAGCGACCACTCGCGATCAAGTTGTCGGGGGAGACTGGGCAAGCACGGCGATGGGTGATGCTTTTTATAACCATTATCTACCGCCCAATCAAAGAAGCGGATTTACTGCATATGGTTCTAAGGGGGTTTACTCCTCTTCAAGCCACCATCCAGGAGGAATTAACTCGGCGAGGGTTGACGGCTCTGTGTTCTTCGTGAGTGATAGCATCGACCGAAATATGTGGTTGCAGCTGGGTTCTGCGGTCGATGGCCAAATTGATTTCGAAGGATACTAAATTTCAGTAACAATTCCCAACAGAAGAATAGAAGCAATGATAAAACGAGTTGAGTCTCCAACGAAGTACGCACTATATAGCCTCACACTATTCTTGTTCTTGATCTCGATAGGCTGTTTTGGCAGCGACCGGATCATAAGTCCTGACACCAGTGTCGGGCTCAAAAGCGACAGTAAGTTCGTTCTCAAGTTCTTTCTTGTCAACGGGCAAGAAGTGACAGCTGAGTCTGAGCTTTCATTTTCACCTGATGAGAAAATTAAAGTTGAAGCTTCCTACTCCCTTGGCACCGATAGTAAATTTAGCGCAGCTACTATCATCCTGAGTTTCGTGACATTCGCAGAAAGCACAAGAACCGTTGCCGGGGAATGCAATTTCCAGGCGAACGAGGGAGTAAATGGCAAGAATCGTGTGCTTAAAGGTGAACTAAAAATGCCGCCTGAGCACATGGTCGAATTCATGTCGAACCATGCGAAAACTTCAGACTTTTCGTTTGCTTTGAAAGACGGCCCATACGTCTTAGGGGAGTGCCGGGTCCGATTCAAACAATAGACATTCAGTTGCAATCTCGACACCACAGCAATACAGTTCAGGTCGCTTAGGTATGCGGTTGCCGCATGAGAACCGGTTCAATCGACTCATATCCGATGTGATAATGTATCTTATGGAAATTCTGCCAAAGGCAGCTAATCAGTTTTTGAATCGAGTTTGCCAACCAAGCGCCTGATCTGACTGAGGGGTAACATTTCCAGGACTTTTCGAAGTTCGCTATCTGATAGCGAATCAATCTCCAGTTCGATTTCTCGGGCTGGCCGTTTCTTCTTAGCTTTGCGTTCTTTTTCACTTTGCGGATTGCAGCCGTCCACCTTTTGTCGAATCCGTCAATACTTGTCCGATTGCGAATTACTGATGCGATCAACCAGGTAAGTGCATCTGTAAATTCGCGACTACCGTCGCATCCATAGATATGCGTATGTTCGTGAGGAAAGACTGCCATCGAAGTTGCAAAATCCGATTCAAAGATTGATGAGGCTCGGAAGACCTGTGAAGTTCGGTAGGGAAGGCCTTTTTTAAATTGGCCGAGAAGTGCTGCTGTATAAGCCACCGAATAAGTTGGCCGAAGATCTCCAAATGACGCCCATATTTCGGCCGCCAGTTCTTGAACTCGTCCTCCAACACCTCTTTTGCCGTAGTTTCCGCTGAAGACAGCGATCGTCGTCCCCGGCGCTCCGCATCTTTTTCAGCACGTTTCAATTGTTTTTCAAAAAACGAATCAGCGTTCTCTACACCAAAGGCACTGAAGTAGGACGGGAGACGAACTTTGCCTTCCTCTCTCCATTCATCCTCTTTTGACGCCACCCGCAATTGCGCCATTGGATCAGAGGCTTTACACGCTGCGAAAAAATTACCTTCGAACCTGTCGCTGACTAGAGTTCCCCCGCGAGGCCGCTTCGAAGCAATCGTTGCGAGCAATGAGGTTTTTTAAGGGGACATTCTACTTTTTGACAACTGAACATTGTTAACTTAGAATCCCAAGCATGCCCAGAACTGCACGAGCTTCCGTCGGAAATGTTTGTTATCACGTTCTCAATCGTGGTAACGCCCGTAATACAGTCTTTCACAAAGACGATGACTACGGTGCTTTCCTCAAGCTCTTAAACCAAGCCAACGATCGCGTTTCGATGCGGTTGTTGGCTTTTTGTTTGATGCCGAATCACTTTCACCTGGTGGCTTGGCCGAGAAATGATGGCGATCTAAGCAAGTGGATGCAGTGGCTAATGACTTCGCACGTGCGGCGATATCATCGTCACTACGAAACGTCAGGTCACGTCTGGCAAGGGCGATTCAAAGCGTTTCCAATTCAGTCGGACGATCATTTGTTGACGGTAATGCGCTACGTTGAACGAAACCCCGTCCGCGCCAAGACGATTCCAGTTCGCAAGGCGCAGAACTGGAATTGGTCTTCCGTTGGTACTCCATCCAAGGACTTTGAGTCGGTTAAACTGCATGGTGGTCCTGTTAAACGTCAAAAGAATTGGCTGGATTGGGTCAATCGGCCGCTGAGTGAGGCGGAGCTTGGTTCGGTGCAAGAGAGTTTGCAGAGGGGGCGGCCTTTTGGCTCAGAACGTTGGCAAGCAAGAACTGCCAAGAAACTTGGGTTAGAATCTACGATGCGTTCACGCGGACGACCGAGGAAGGAAAAAAAGTAGAATGTCCCCTTTTTTATTTTTGACTTTGATTCTGTCTGTTGTCCAAGCCCCCGCTCAAGATGTTCCGAATGTTGAGCGGATCAATAGTGGGCTAATTGTGCTTTATGATTTTGAGAAAGCTGTTGAACAAGCGGCCGGGGGAGAAGCTGATTCTTTTCGCGACGAGTCGGGCAATACTCCTCGACTGGTTTTGAAGAATCAGGGCAAGGGGACTGTTGTTCACGCGGATGGTGCGGTTGAGCTTAAGGGTGGTGGATTTCTCAAGTCACAGAATATTACGCCACGAGTTGCGGCGGCGATTATTCGATCGGGAGAAGTCACTTTCGAAGCCTGGATCGAACCCGCCAATATCACTCAAGCAGGCCCCGCACGGATCTTTACTTATTCGCGAGACGCCAATGATCGAAGTTTTACGATTGGCCAAGACGGGAACAAATTTGAGTTTCGGGTTCGCTCAACTCAGACCAGCAATAACGGAATTCCGGCAATTGCCTCGTCCGCGGGTTCGGCGAAGGAAGGTTTGACTCATCTCGTTTATACGCGTGACCGAACAGGGCGGACCAGAATCTACATTGACGGAAAGCTCGATGTTGAGAAGTCGTTGCCGGGAAACTTGACCAATTGGACTGCTGACTTTCACCTTGGGGTTGGCAACGAAATGTCAGGTGATCGTCCTTGGTCTGGCAAGGTTCACTTGCTTGCGATCTATCAACGAGACTTGTTGCCGCACGAAGTTCTTCATCAGTTCAAAGCGGGCGTTAATGCCTCAACGCCGACTGTTCAGAACTCACACGGAGCCAGCGCGAGTTCAAAAGATCAATTCGTTTCTCAAGTCGCCCCAATCATCGCGCAACATTGTCTGGAGTGTCACGACTCGGCGACCAAAGACGGCGGGCTGGATCTTTCAAGCAAACAAACAGCCTTCGCCGGCAGTGATAGTGGCCCCACGATCTTGCCCGGCAAGCCCTATGACAGTGCGTTTTGGACCGAGGTTGTTTCCAATGAAATGCCGCAAGAGCGTGAGCCGCTTTCTGCCGAGCAAAAGCAGATTCTCAAAGAGTGGATCGACGGCGGAGCGAAATGGTCTGGCGGAAAGATTGATCCAAGCCTCGCGGCTGATGAAAAGGACAAAAGCGTTTGGATTCGGCGGTTGACGGTCAGCGAATACATCGCAACGGTCCAGGCGGCTGTTGGCGTTGACATTTCGACCGAGGCCAAAGAGATGCTTCCGCCCGAGCTGCGTGCCGACGGGTTTCTCAATACGGCTTACAACTTGAACGTCGATCTAAAACACGTGGCCGCCTACTCACAGTTGGCGGAATTGATCGTCGAGCGGATGGATACCGGAGCGTTTGTCGCCAGATTCAATGCGGCAAAAACGAATGAACTTTCGACGGAGACAATTCGCCCGGTCATCGGGGCGATGGGCAAGTGGCTTTTTCGCGGGCCGTTAGAGGATCACGAGTTCGATGTCTACTTGCAGATCGCAGACACGGTTGGAAACGTGGGTGGCGACTTTAATGAGGCGACGAAATTTGTGATTGAGGCAATGCTTCAGGCTCCACGCTTCATTTATCAAATTGAAAGTCAGCGGGGCGATGGCACTCGTTATCCGGTTGGAGATTACGAGTTAGCTTCGCGGTTGAGTTACATTCTTTGGGGAGCTCCACCAGATCAATTGTTGATCGAAGCGGTTGAGCGTGGCGAGTTTTATGATCGCTCGGGAGTGAAAAAGCAAGTTGAGCGAATGCTGGATGATCCGCGCGTCCTCGACCGTTCGGTAGAATTTCTAGAGCAGTGGCTTGATCTCGATCGCCTCGCCAATATGCGCCCCAATCCGGACAAGTTTCCAAATTGGGATCCGGATTTGGCCGCGGACATGCGCACCGAAACGATCGAGTTCTTTAA
>CAYMFZ010000243.1:0-1335 GCA_964389585.1 uncultured Pirellulaceae bacterium
TTGTGACGGAGCAGCCAAACGATTGGCAAACACATCCAAGGCCAAACCCACCGATGTGTTGGGTATCAACATCGGAAAAACCAAAGTCGTTCCCGTCGAGGAAGCCACGCAAGATTACCTGTTTAGTTTTGAAAGACTGTTTACCTACGCCGACTATTTCACGATCAACGTCAGTTCGCCCAATACGCCCGGATTGAGAACTCTGCAAAATCGCGAGCCACTCATTGAGTTGCTCTCGTCACTTCAAAAATTGAATCAGACTCTTGCTGTCGATCATGATTGCAAACCCAAGCCTATTCTGCTGAAGATTGCCCCCGATGTCACCGACGAACAACTTGCTGACATCATTTCAATCTTGAAAGAGATCAAGCTCGATGGAATCATTGCGACGAACACAACGTTATCTCGCGCTGATCTCAAAACGCCAGATTCAAAAGTCAGTTCAATTGGCAACGGTGGTCTGTCGGGTGCGCCCTTAAAAGAACGCAGTCGAGATGTTGTCTCCCAACTGTACGGCGAACTCGGTAACGAGATCCCAATCATTGGCGTCGGCGGAATCATGAACGGCGAGGACGCTTGGCAAATGATTCTGGCTGGAGCCACACTCGTCCAGGTCTACACTGGTTTTATCTACGGCGGACCTGGCATGGTTCGCGATATCAATCGACACATCGCGGCCAAGCTTAAAGAAAACAACTGGCTGAGCGTGGCGGATGCGGTTGGAAAAAAGACAAGCAAGGATTGGTGACGCCGACAATTTCATTAATCGAAAGCTCGGCGGAATCAAATTCATGCCGTAGTAAAAAGAAAAGCAACGGCGGCTAATGGTACGTCAGACCTGAGGTGCGTAGTTGCGAGCCGGTCAAGTCAACTTTGACAGACCATTGGCTTAGTCTTCTTCAACTTCCAATATCGAAACACGAACTGATTTGATCTGGCGTCGGTTGGCTTCTTGGATATTGAATTGCACTTGCCCGATCGTCAAATCGCGACCTGATCGCGGAATCTCGTTCAAGTGGTGCATGATCAAACCCGAAATCGTATCGAACTGATCGTCTTGGGGTAATTCAATTCCCAACGCCTCATTCAACCGGCCAATATGCACCGTTCCCAAAACGTCAGATTGCGTGGGATTGAGAATGGTGATGTCTTCGCTTTGATCTTTGTCAGTTTCATCGACGATCTCGCCAACGATTTCCTCAAGGATGTCTTCAATCGTGATCACACCAGCCAACCCGCCATACTCATCGCGCACGATCGCCATGTGCGTTCGCACGTGCAGGAACTTGTTGAGCATCTCATCGAGCTTCGTTGTTTCAGGCACCAACATTGGAT
>CAYMFZ010000243.1:1345-7214 GCA_964389585.1 uncultured Pirellulaceae bacterium
TAAGCGGCTTGCGTTTACTTTCGCTCTTCATCGACTCGCGCAGCAGATCTTTGGCGTACAGCAGGCCGACGATGTTATCGATCGTATCGCGGTAAACGGGAATTCGGGTTCGCCCTGACTCAACGACGAACTCAACCATCTGCTCCCATTCCGTCTGCTCCTCCAACGCGTCGACACGAGAGCGATGGGTCATCACCGAAGCGACGTCATTGTCGTCCAATTCCATGACGCCTTCGATCATGTCTCGCGCGTCCGCCTCTAAGAATCCATCGTGCTCACCTTCGGACACCATGGAGAGAATTTCATCTTCAAACGCCTCTTCCTCGTCTTCTTCTTGGTCTTCTCGACCGCTGGCCCTAGCCAACATCGCAGTCACCACTCGTCCTCCAACCATCAATGGCCAGGCTAATGCAGAGACGACGAACCAGAATCGCCAAGTTCGGAAGAGAAACTGAACGGAAGCAATTCTTGCGATCGCCCACGGCAACCAGCTTCCGCAAATCACCAAAATGAAACCGACGAAGCCAACAATCGAAGCGACTTCCCAAACCGACAATTCCAATGGCGAGCGGGACTCCAGTAGCCAACCCGTCATCCCGACTGCGGCCACAGCAATCGCAACCATTTGCAGAATTCCCGCCCCAAGTGCAAACTGATCACGCATGTCGAAGATTCGACCGAACAGCTTCGATTGCTTCTTGATCTTGCAATATTCTTCCAACTCGTGCCAAGCGATTTCGTGAAGCACGACAGCGGCGATCGCAGAAAACGTCGCTAGAAAAAGTCCACCTACCATCGACCAAAATAGAATCGCCGACATTAAGAATTTACTCCTTGGTCCTCAGAACCAGCGGAGTCTTCTTCAGGTTTTTCCCAACGATGCTCAACATTAAACTCGCCAAGGTACTTTTTCTCAGCGGCCCTCATGTCGACGGCGTCAGATTCCTGCTTGTCATCGTAGCCCACCAAATGCAGCATTCCGTGAATCACATAGAGAAGAACTTCGTCGCCGATCACGCCACCGACTTTTGCAGCCATATTGGCGGCGGTGTCCGTGCTGACGATCAGTTGCCCAACAAGAAATGCCGAAGCTTCATCGTATTCAAGCACGAAACTGATTACGTCTGTTTCGTAATCGTGATTAAGGTATTGCTTGTTGAGAATCTTGATCGCAGGGTCGTCAACCAACGCAACGCTAATTTCCGATCTTTCGATTCCATGATCGTTTGCGATCTTTTCGACGGCAGAGTGAAGAACATCTGTGTCGACGGTTCGATTCTGTTCGTCGGCAAATTCAATTTTGTGTTGGATGGACAATGATTTCCTGTTCGTTACTTTTGCATGGCGTAAACGTGCGGGTAGTCAGTGGGGGTTGCTCGTGATATTGAAACTTGAGAATAGGGTCAACTTACTTGAGTCGTTTGCTCGAACGGCGACGGATCTGTTTGGGCCCGGCCGCTTACGCGTCACGGCTCACTAGTAACCACGAGTTGAAATCGCGAAACAAGCTTACGCGTCAGGGTTCACAAAACACGAATTGAAATTCGCGAACCAATCTACTCGCAATATTTTGTGCGAACTACCTGTTGTCGCTTATGCGGTTTCTTTCTCGGGATACTTTACCCTCGCATGATACATCGCGTTTAGCGACTTGACCAACGACTCCTGAATCGTGTTCAACTGTTTAATCGTAATGCTACAGTCTTCAAATTGCCCGTCTTCGAATTTCTTTTTGGCAATTTCTCTGACCAAGTTCTCAATTCGGGCGGGGGCTGGTTCTCGCAACGCTCGACTCGCACTTTCGACGGTATCGGCAAGCATCATAACAGCGGCTTCTGGAGTCTGTGGACGTGGGCCAGGATACCGAAAGTCCGACTCGTCGATTTGTGTCGTACTCTCGTCGCCGTTTTCGTTCAGTTCTTCCTGTTGTTTCTCAGCGCGACGATAGAAGTACTCAACCAAAGTCGTTCCGTGATGTTGTTCGATGAGGTCGATGATTCGTTGCGGAATTCGATGCTTCTTCGCAATCTCAATTCCATCTTTTACATGAGCAATGATCACCAAAGTACTCATCGTTGGAACAAGATCGTCATGCTTGTTGGGACCGCCCGCCTGATTCTCAATAAAATACTCCGGCTTGCGAAGTTTTCCCACGTCGTGAAAGTACGCTCCGACGCGGCAAAGCAAGCCGTTGGCACCAATCGCTTCGGCGGCGGCTTCACTCATCGACGCGACATTGATGCTGTGGTTGTAGGTACCCGGTGCACGCTGAACCAATTCCTTCAATAGCGGATGATTGGCGTCGCTTAGCTCAAGCAAGCTGATGTCCGTTTGGATATCGAACAACCGCTCAAGAAACGGAAGCAAGGCTGTCATCATCAGCCCAGAAATCCCCGCGCCACCTGCAAACCAAAGTGCGTCAGTCACGAGGGGCCAATCAAATGGCTGACCCAGCAAATAGTTGACACCGATCACTGTAGGAAAAACAACCCCCGCAACGATCAGTCCAACGTTGACCAATTTGGTTCGGCTTCGAATCGTGCGGCACATCAATGCCGTAGACGATGACGCCGCCGTCAGAATTACGAACTCGCCAAGTCCAAACCCATGACCGACGGTAAACGCCAACGAGACCAACATCGACAAAAGCATTGCCAATTCAATGTGGTAAACGATCGCCACGGTCATTGCGAAAATCGTGATCGGAATGATTTCGGACCTCCACTCAACCCGCATTGCGACAAGCCAAGCCAACGTCAGCGTGACCAAGATTAGGCCCAGCAAGATTGCGAACTGCTTTAAGTCATCGAGGATGTGTCGATCGCGGTAATAGAGATACTGGCAGATCATCGAAAAGATGGCGGCGAACAATCCGAAAAACATCACGCTCCGGATCGCTTTGGTCCCCCAGGTTTCTGCCGCGATTTTCGCCGCGTGTTCGGTTCGCAGCATCCGAATGTCTTCATCATCAAGCGGCACGCCGGCTTTGATGCCACGCAAATCAAAATTCCTTGCGTTTTGATGTTCTAGTTGGTCACCCGGCTCAATCGTTTTCATGACGATGCCAACTCGCTTGATCGCGTCTTCAGCACCCGCTCTTGATTGTTGCTCGTCCCATGTCAAAGTGACCGGCAGTTGAGGCTTGAACCAGTCAAAAATCCGTTCTGCAACCAGATTGCTGTCGGTGATCGTTTCAGATTCTTTACCAAACTCTTCAATCAATCGCCTGCGCAGATCATCGGTGATTTCCGCCTGGCGAACTTTTGAAACCGTGACTCGATGCCGATCTTCAAAATTCCCTTTCGAGTAAATTTCAATTTCAAGCATATTGCCTTGACCAATCTCGTGGGTCAGGTCTTCGAGTAATCCATTCCTATCAATTTCAAGAAACGCTTTGTCGACTGCCGCCCGCGCCACGGCCAGTTCCTCATCCGCCGCGATTGCTTCTCGAAACAAGTTGAAGGACTCTTCATCGGCGGCGGTTTCAGGTGAGTCGTTTGCGCCAACTGGAAAGAACTTTGACCAGACGTTCGATTTCTCGACTTCGCCAAATTCCTTCTGCTTGATTTCAAACAAGTCATCGATCAAAGCTTGCCGAAGTTGCAGAAGTGGTTGCACGTCGTTTTCGTAAAAGCACAAAAAGTTCCGACGTTCGCGATCACGCTTTTCATCGGTGGCTTTGTAGTCTTCGTAGAGGAACGCTGTGTTGGCGTGAAGGTCGCGAGTGGGTGCTTCGCGGACGCGATAGGCAAATGGCGGATCCCAGCCGAACATCACGACATAAAGGATCGTTGTGGTGAGAACGCACAATCCAATTCTTGCCCATACATCGGGGCGTTTAAGGAACTCTGCAGCTTTGACCAATGGAGCTTTGGGGGCGGGAGTCATCCACCGATTGCGGCTCGACGAAACGTTTGACATCGTTTTGAGTTATCTCTTGATCGCTTGGGCATTGATAAAAGTGGCAAAGCTTTTTTGCAAAAAACATTTTTGCAAAAGCATCAGCCGCTAATCTCTGGAGTGCTGTTCGCCATCGTAAGCTTTAACGATGTCCGTCACCAAGCGGTGTCGCACAATGTCTTCGCCGGTCAAACGAACCACGCCAACTCCATCAATCTGATCAAGTCGCCGAAGCGCATCAACCAAACCGCTTTGCGTCCGTGGAGGCAAATCAATTTGCGTGTGGTCACCAGAAACCACAATTTTCGAGCTGTTACCCATTCGCGTCAAGAACATTTTCATCTGGGCAATCGTGGTATTTTGGGCCTCGTCGAGAATAATAAACGCTTCATTGAGCGTTCGACCACGCATATAAGCCAGCGGACAGACTTCGATCACATCGCGCTGGATCAACTGCTGGACTTGGTCGTAGCCAATCATTTCATGAATCGCGTCAAGCAACGGACGAAGGTAAGGATTAATTTTTGCCTGCAAGTCACCTGGCAGGAACCCTAGACTTTCGCCGGCTTCGACTGCGGGGCGAACCAAAATAATTTTTCGAACGCGTTGATTCTTCAACGCCTCGACGGCCATTGCAACTGCCAGATAAGTTTTACCGGATCCTGCCGGGCCGACGGCAAACACCAAATCGTTGTTTCGAATCGCGTCAACGTAGGTCGCTTGGCCAGGCGTGCGCGGACGAATTTCCTTACCGACCTGTAGTGTTTCGATCGATTCGACCGGGCGTTGGGGAGCTGCTTCGCCAGTGATTCGGGCGATCGTCTCATCAAAAATTGCAGGCGTGAGGTTGCCTTTGCGGCGAACGATCTCAGTCAATTGTTCGATTGCATCCGTCGCTTGCGCCACGGCCTTCTCATTTTCACCGGAGATACGGACTTGGCCGTTTCGATGGGTGATGTTGACTTCGAATTTATCTCGGAGTCGGCGAAGGTGCTGATCCTTGGCTCCGAATAATGGCAAGACAAATTTTTGTTCGACAGACGAAATGGTCGCTTCAGTCATTCAATAAGCGGTGGCGTTTGTACACCGCACCTGAAAGTTGATTTGTTCCAAACTGTGACGTCTCAATGAAGGTGATTCGCCACTTAATTATAGCTAATGGGTAGTGACAGGCTGTTTACGTTTAAGTTCACAGTCAAATTGACGCTTGGGTTATTCGGAATCGGCTTGTCAGTTGGGTAAAGGAATCAAAAGAACCATCAAAACTCGCAAAATCGTCAACTGATTTTTCACCAACTATTTACTGACCATCAACTAGAAAAGCCACGAATCAAACACAGATCTCGAGGAAAAAACAATTGCCCCGCGAAAATTCTGTGTTCTATACGTGGCCTTGAAGTTCAAACCGATGATAAAACGCTGAGTGAACGCAGACTAAAAGTCCTTACTTGGATTCGTCCCTGGCGTAATTGGCACACGTGGTTCTTTCGCCAATGAAAATGCCAATTGCTCGTACCACTGATCGTTTTGGTGGACGAGACTTTTGATCTTCTTCCAGATTTCTACAGGAGGGCCAAATCCGCTCCAATCAACTTTTAGGACACGAACGCCTCGCCGACGCATTTCACCAAGTAGTTTTTGGTAGTTGTCGTATAGCTCTTTCAAGTAGTCGAGTGGAACGCCTTCTTCTTGCTCGCGGCCGCGCGAATGCATGCGGTCGTAACATTCTTCCGGAGACACATCGAGGTAAACGAAAATATCTGGAGGCATCACGTCGCGGCTCATATTGCGATACACATCAACGTACAGTTGATACTCTTCGGGAGTCATGAACCCTCGTTCCATCGCAGTCGTCGCAAAAACTGTGTCGCCGTAGATAGGTCGATCCTGAACAACAACAATGCCTTGATTTCCCCAAGCCATTTCTACAGCCAACCGATGCTGCTCGTAACGCTGGCAAAGCATAAAC
>CAYMFZ010000243.1:7224-8107 GCA_964389585.1 uncultured Pirellulaceae bacterium
TTGCGAATCCGCCACCGGTGTTCGTTCCGGTTTGAAGGTCTTCGTAATATCGTTGCAAAAAGTGATTGAATTTTGGATGATGAGTTGGTTCTTCCATGACGCGAGTTGGATAGCCTGCGGCCATCGCTGCTGAGGCGATGGCGTGACAGGCGTTTGTTTTACCAGCTCCAATATTCGCATCGATCGCGACAAAAAGACCTTTTCGTTGTTTGGCTTCTTCGAATGACATGTTGAATTCCTTTTGCTAAGAACCGCTCGTTTCGCCAACAACTGACGCCGGAAAGGCACCAACTTAACGGGCGCGAATGTCGATGACAAGCGCCTCATATAACCGTCAAATCTTGACAGTTTTCATTCGAATTAGACCTCAAGAATTCGAATCGAAAGGTTGCTCGGACAAACACTAGCTTGCCGGAAACTATTCACCTAGTGAGCGTCGAATGTGCATCTATTCCCAATTGGTCTCAGCTTTATCATGAAAACCAACAACCGAATGTTTGCCGCTCAGAAGTTATTCTTTTCGACGAAATCGCGAACTTTCGCGCCGTTGCTGCGAATCTTGTCTCGGTTCTTTGAAAGCCAGATCTTGTCTTCTTTACAAAGATATTGGATGTCGACTTTGACTTCTTCTTGGCTGTCTTTGCGAATCAAAATTACGGCACCATCGACGATCCCAATCGCAAACGCATCAAGTGAAAACTTTCGTGACTGGTCGACGAATGTTCGTCGATAAGTCTGGGCAGCGGCAACTTGCCCTGAAATGGCTTTCGCATTTTTCAATGCGGCGTCCCCCTTTCGGTCGTCGACTTTTGATGGGTTCGCTGCACTTGGCTTTGGGGTGTTTGACGCGACCGCTCGGTTGTCCTTTACGGAACTTGAGAGA
>CAYMFZ010000244.1:0-8094 GCA_964389585.1 uncultured Pirellulaceae bacterium
AAGCTCGTCCAAATTGTCGGCTGAACGAAGCAACTCCAAGAGGCGATCATCCTCCCCCTTCGTGATGGCCTCGATCAACTCCGCTTCATTTTGCATCGTGTTGACTTTCATGCGGGAATGAAAGGTTTTACTTTAACACGAACTCACTGGAAAAGTTATTTCGTTTTTCGACAGAAACGATTCGGGTTGGCGAGATTAAAGGTCGAACTCGGTCTACCATGTGAGTCGCGACAAAGATGCCCTCCAAAGCCTGAAACGCGTCGATGTCGGAAGCCGAAAAGTCAGCTTGATTTTCGACCTTTATTTTTGTCACTCGATCAAAGAAGTTGACACCAAGCGTTTGCTTGGCAAACTTTCCCAACTTCGATTTTGCCTCGTAGTACACGACTACGTTCGAATACGACGTGCTTCAGAACACGACCAATTCGGGAAGGACAAAATTCTCAGCAGGCTCAACTTTGAGCCCGACAACCGAACTCTTGAGTTGCCGAATCGCTGCCTGCTCCTGATCGTAGATCACTTTTTGTTGGCTAAGATACCCGCAGGCGATGGCGGCTACTAAGACGAATAGCAAAAAGGTTTTCAGTCGAAAACGTAGTAATTTTCGCATTCGCATTTCTTACCCCAAAATCTGTACCGTCCCTGTCACCTACGATAGCAGATCCAATCCGGTTCAAACTCGCGAACTGGCAAATCTCAAACGCGTTTCAACCCGAGAAAAGCCGATCTTGTGTCAAATCGGGCTTCTCTCTAAAAGTCGTTGTTGAAATCTGATTAGCCCAAACGTTTTCGTGATTTCGCTTACCAAATCGCGCTAATGAACTACCCATCTCTTTCCACCGAAAGTTGCTGCGCCCGTTTAATAACGATGGTGGTTTTGGCCCTGTGCGCTCTGTTGGGATTTACAGGTTGTCAAAAACTTAAAGTCGCAGGTTTGCAAGATCGCTTCACGCCTTCTAACGATCGTGATTGGCGACCGGAAGTTGCAACGATTCCATTCGCTCAACTCAATGGTCCGCAGTATTCACTCAAGAACATTCGCAACTGTCGATACGTCACCGAAGAAGACTATGTTGTCGACTATTACGATCGACAAATCTTGATCGATCAAATTCAATCCGTTGACTTCATTGTTGTTCCCTTCAAGAACGCACCAAAACTTGCACACACGATGATGAGTTTCGGACTCGATGACGGAAGTTACCTTGCCGTTTCCGTTGAAGTCCGGAAGGAGCGAGGTGAAAAGTTTAATCCGTTGCTAGGCACTGGGCGGAAGTTTGAATTGATCTATGTTCTCAGCGACGAACGTGACGTGATTCGATTGCGAACCAAGCATCGAAACTCGGATGTCTACGTCTATCCGACAGTGGCGAATCCAAGTCAGGCCCAAGAGCTGTTCGCGGATGTCATTTCGCGAATCAACAAACTGGCTGTCGAGCCAGAGTTCTACAACTCAATCAGCAACAACTGCACAACGAACCTTGCGGGTCACGTGAATGAAGTCAGTCCTGACAAAATCAATTATGGTTGGAAAGTTCTCTTGCCTGGCTTGTCCGCAGAATACGCCTATGAGCTCGGCTTGCTCGACAATCGGATTCCGTTTGTTGACCTAACGGCAGTCGCGTTGGTTAACGACTTGGCGGAAGCCAATTTCGAAGATCCGCAGTTCTCTCAGAAAATTCGCAGCCGTCGCTATCAGCTTGATCGTTACATCGTTCGGCAAGATATGAGAGAGCCGACGATCAAAGGTCGCGGAGACCAGTATCTCAGAGCACAAAGAAGATCCCGATCGACGCTTCGACGTTAGCAAACGTCGGCAGAGTCGTGCGTATCGGTTGAGGACGACAGTCCGTAACATTTGAAGACGACAGTCGTCGACCTGATGCGGTTGCTGCGTAACAGTTGAGGACAACTGATCTACACTCGTGTTTGCTTGATGGCCTGATGAAAATTCACCGAGTTGGGATCGGCACCGCAATGTAGTATCGGCCTTCGTGTTCGCCGTAAGCCCAAAGTGATCCCGTTGTACCGTCATCGAAAACCGCCTTGATATTCCCAACGTGGTTGACGTTGTATTGATAGCCTTGAGGAGCGGCTCCACCTTTTGGGGCCAAGCTCATCGAACGAACGCGCCTCGACGCGACCGGTCGAGTTGATTGACTGAGCCTCGTTTGCACGGACTGCGGTAAACGGCTCCAGCAAACACACCGAAGTAACTTCTCTTTCGAGTTCTCCGCTGCCGCAATGTTAGCTGCAGCCAGCAATGCTTCGGCTGATTCAAATCCTCTTTCTGTCGGATCTGAGTCCGGGATGGCCTTTGCGGTTGGCACGACTTGATTTGCCGCGGCAACCGGTTGTGACTTTTCGAATCCAAGCGACGCCGAGTTCATGCAATACCGAAGGCCGGTTGGTTGAGGTCCGTCGTTAAAGACATGACCAAGATGAGCATCGCAGCGACTACAGATGACTTCCGTCCGAACCATACCCGCTGTATTGTCAACGACATTATTCACAGCATTGTTGAGTGGTTGGAAATAGCTGGGCCAGCCTGTGCCAGATTTGAATTTGGTTTTGGAATCGAACAACGGCTTACCGCAGCACTTGCAAGTGTAAACACCAACCTCTTTGTGATCCCAATACTTGCCAGTGTACGCTTGCTCGGTCCCTTTTTCGCGTGTGACATGATACTCAAGTTCGCTCAGTTGTTGCCTCCAAGCTTGGGGAGACTTCACGACCTTGGATTCTTGCAAATTATCGGCAACTACGTTTTGCGAATAAGCCACGACGTCAACCGAGGCCACCACCCACAAAGCGATGCCAACACACACTAATTTTGGCAAACGGGGATAGTCAAATAAACCAGCCATGATATTCTCCAACCCATCGTAAGATTTTCTAAGCTTATACGTCTAACCTGTGCCCACTCGTTGAAGACGCGCCAATAGATGCACTCCAGGCTCACTCGTGAATTTGAATTCTGAATCCAATCCGTACGAATCTCCTGAAAATGCCCCAGCCTCTGCAACTGCCGCCACCGTCGTCGAACCGCAAACCACTAAGAATTACAACAAACTCTTTGTAATCATCCCGCTTGTGATTGCGTTTGGAATTTTAACCTATTTCACAAGATCTTATCTCAATCTTGATTATCTTGCGGAACAGAACACACGGCTAAAGGAATTCTACGCGGCCAATCCGTTTTTGGTCTACTTGCTGGCGTTTTTGATTTACGTCGTTGTGACGGGACTTTCGATTCCAGGAGCGACGATTCTTTCGCTGTTGTACGCTTGGTTCTTTGGTTTCACTCGTGGATTACTACTCGTCAGTTTTGCCTCAACTGCCGGCGCGACGTTGGCTTTCTTGCTCAGTCGTTACCTTTTGCGAGATTGGATTCAGAATCGGTTTGGAGAACGTTTGCGCGTGATCAACGAAGCATTCGAACGCGAAGGTAACTTCTATCTGTTCATGATGCGTTTGATTCCCGCGTTCCCATTTTTCGTCGTCAACGCGGTGATGGGATTGACCAAGATTAAAGTCACAACTTTTTGGTGGGTCAGCCAGCTTGGGATGCTCGCGGGGACTGCTGTTTATGTTTACGCGGGCTCAAGAATTCCGGATTTGATAACGCTGAAAGAAGAAGGCGTCAAAGCTGTCTTTTCCGGTTCACAACTAGTTCAAATCACAATCGCTTTGGCATTGCTGGGCCTGTTTCCAATCGTCGCCAAGAAATTGGTGGAGCGGTTTAAGGCAGCTTAAAATAGTTTGCTTTAAGATCGGGCGTGACCGAGAATGAGCCGGCTATCGAATTCTCGCGGGAAACAGGATGAACGAATCACAAGCCAAAGTCGATGTCGGCGAACTTTACATCGCTCTTACTTATGAAGACGCGCCAGCTGCAATTGAGTTTCTTTGCAAAGCGTTCGGATTCGAACCGCGTTTGGTTGTCCCTGGCCCAGACGGCAAGATCACGCACTCCGAGTTGACGTTGGGTAGATCGCTGATCATGGTTTCATCTCCCAAGCCCGATCAAAATCGAGTCGGGCAAAATTCGCTTCAACAGAACGGGCGCGCCGTCAGTCATTCAATTTGCTTAACGGTTCCGGATCCAGATTCGACTTACGAAAAAGCCAAATCCGCTGGTGCGACGATCGTCCAAGAGATTCAGGATGAAGACTTTGGTTCGCGCGGATTTATGGCCACCGATTGCGAGGGGCATTTGTGGTACTTCGGGACGTATCGTCCGGGTGGGCATTGGGGGAAATAGCGAATGCGCAATCAAAGCGCAGCCTCGCTTCCAAGCTTTACCTGAGGCGGCGATTCAACGGGCGCTCCGACGGGCGGCGACAGCGCGCGGAACAGTTGGGACAACTGTTCTACACTTTGTCACTTGCTCAACGCAGCTTCTGCAAGTTCCGGCACTTCGTAGCCTTTTCGATACTCTCGTTTGATGAGCTTGTTCGCCTTCTCTGCGTTATCGCCAACAAAACGACCAACTTCTGGATTCAGCTCCAACATCGGACTCAACCGAATTTGATCGCTTTCCAAATCGACACCATGAACTTTGGCGTGAGTTTCCATTTCACCCATCAAAGTCGTCCACTGCTTTAGATCGACTTCCTTGGCTTCATCGGATGAGAATTTTTCGCCTGCTTGATAAGCGATATTGGCAAGGTTACACCAACCCGTACTGTGATGGCCGACTTCGACTTCAGCGTTCAGAATCGAACGGTCGCGCTTTTGTACGGCTTCGATAAAGTTCTTTTGATGAAGGACGTCACCTGATGAATTCCCATACTCCTTAATCTTATTGCCCTCGCCATCGAACGCTTCACCCTTTCCGCGCTGCCCGTGATAGATTCCGCCTTCACAGTAAACAACGTAGCCACTATTAGGTCCGGGATGCGGGCCAGCTTTCTTGCTACCTGGTTCCGCAGGCAGATTCGACAAACCGATGACAACCGGAATCGAGCCCGTATCGAAGTAAACAAAATGAATGTTCGGCGTATTACCGGCATCTCCCCAAACGATTCTCCCGCCACCACCAAAGATCTTTTTGGGTAGCGTCACCTTGTCTTGAAACACGTTGTTGCGAACGTCGTCGAGGACGTGAACACCCCAGTTGCCCATTTCGCCTGAGCCTGTATTCCAATCCCAGTGCCAATCGTAGTGCAAATTTTTGCGGAAAATCGGCATGTCTTGAGCAGGGCCAAGCCACAAGTCGTAGGCGACATTCTTTTCAATTTCGAGTGGCGTATCCCGCTTTCCAATCGATGGACGCACGCCGAATCGGTTGACGCGACAAGCCAGGATTTCACCAAGTGCCTTGTCTTCATGAAGGAACTTTTTGATTTCAGCCTGCATCGGATCTGAGCGTTGTTGCGTTCCAATTTGACAAATTTTGTCATAGCGTCGTGAGGCAGCGACCGTTTGTTCGCCTTCCCATTGGCTGTGAGAAAGTGGTTTTTCAACGTAAACATCTTTGCCCGCTTCCATCGCCCAAATCGCCGCGAGGCAATGCCAATGATTGCAGGTCGCCACAACGGTTACATCAACACTATCGTCATCCAACAACGCGCGAACGTCACCAAACTCTTTGGCCTTGCCGTATTCCATTTTCATTTTTTTGACGCGATTCTCGTCAGGATCACAAAGCCCCATAATGTTGACTTCGTCGACCTGAGAAAATTGCTTGGCCAACTGCCCTGCCCGACCGCCGCAACTAACCATTCCAACGTTGACCGAGTCATTGGCCATCGGATAGTTCGATGCACGAAGAGAACTCGCTGGTAGCGACATCATGACACCTGCACCAAGACCGGCGGTGACACTTTTGGAAACAAATTGGCGACGTGAAAGTTTTGTCATGGTGACTCTCAGTTTTGGTCTTAATAGTTTACGTAGAACGGCATTTCGTTGGCCAGCCAATCGAATTCCAGCTTGATTTGATCTTCATAAGCTTAATTTCGATCGGCATAAGTATAACACAATCGCCATCTCGATCGAGAAAGTTCACTTTGATTCAATGACAGGTGCCGTGTTGGTTGCATCGGCCATGCCACCTGGTAATTCCATAATTTTGATATTTCGAAAGTGAATTTCTCGTCCCTCCGACTCAAGGCAGATGTAGCCCTTCTTAACGGAGGCATCTCGAATACCGTTGACGAATTTACCGTTAATCGAAAGCTTCACATTTCCGTCGACTGCTACGACGACGTATTTGTTCCATTGACCGACACCCTTGCAACGATGTTCAACCGATTTACTTCGCGTGCCGCGCGGATTTTCCGGCGTTGCCGTCATTCCGCCTGCCCCAAACAATTCGCCCTGAACGTAAGCGATTGGGGGAAGCGAACCGTCCTTCTTTTTGTGCTGATTCACCCAATCAAGTTCTAGCATCTGAACTTCCATGCCTTTAGGAAGCCGATTTCCTTTGTCAGGAATCGCATCGCACCACAGAAAGACGCCCGAGTTTCCGCCCGCTTCCATGTGCCGCCATTCGACTTGCAAAACAAAATTCTCGTAATGCCGATCTGTTCGCATGACTCCAATCGGCTTTCCGGTACAGACCAAGATCCCTTCCTCTTTGTTGACGGACCACGTCTCCGGAGAGGTGTTTACATCAACCCAGCCGGTCAGATCTTTACCATTGAACAGGTCGCGGAAACCAAGCTCTTCGGTGTCGACCGTTGAAGGCTCTTGAGTATCGGATTCTTGTCCGTAACTCGGCGAGATCAACGAAAAAACAAGAACGCATGACAAACTTAAGAATAGAAAACGCGATACCATATTTCGGCTCCGATAGCTGGGATTGTTCACGCATGATACACGATTAAAAGCGTGTGGGTGGAAACGGTCTTTAACTTGAGTTCTTAATGTGCTCAGACTGGAGACGAAGGGCGCGCAAAGATTTCGGAAAAATCAGCGACTTTGTTTGTCGTTGATCACTCCGTGGTCAAAACGTAAATACGTTGAAAGTGATCAATAATTAATTGGTTGGACAACTCACGATAGGAACTAAGCATGAGATGCTGAATAAACTTGGCGTTTACGCGATCAACGAATTGGCGATTTTGAGGCAAGTGAAAGACTCCCTATAATTGGAACGTCTATTTAATTCGGTCTAATTTAGTCTCGCGTAATTCGTCGCGGCTTTCCACAAAGAACCCAAGCCCCAAAGAACCCAAACCCCAACTAAACCACATGAATGAAGTCAAGAAACCTGGAATTGATGGTGACAATTATTGGCTGACCAGCCAGCAAATTGAAACATATCACAAGGATGGATATATCGTTCTCGATGACGCTGTCACCGAAGAAGAAATGGCGTCTTTTGAATCGGTCTACCAAGAGTTCATTGAAGGTAAAGTTCCCGACATGGGTCGCGACTTTTGCGACATGAGTGGGCCTTACGATCGGAAGTTCGAAGAGTTCCAGTTGGTAAATGCGGTGTTGCCACGAAAGTATCGACCCGAACTGGTCAACAACATTTTTGAGCGACGCGCCGAATCAATTGCGAAGCAGCTGATCGGTGACGAAATCGCTTTGGATTACGATCAGTTTTTGGCGAAGCGTCCCAAAAAGGGCGGAGCCAAATTCGCTTGGCATCAAGACCTTGGCTATTGGCCAACCGGAACACCGGACACGATTACCACGACTTGCTCGTTGGCACTTGACGATGCAGATCAAGACAATGGCTGCCTTCAAGTCGTACCTGGATCACACCTTGAATCGAATCTTCGCCCACATCGTCCAATGCTGTCGTCCACGGGCGAAGCAGGAAACCGCGATGAGTCTCACGTCCTGACGGCGGAACTGAAAGACGAGGACGAGGTGGTGCTGTTGCCAGTTAAGCGTGGAAGTCTCAGTGTTCACAACGAAAAAATTGTTCACGGCTCGGGCGGCAATCAATCTGATCGTTGGCGGCGAACTTACATTGTCGCTCACCGTTCCAAACAAACAGTCGAACACGAACGTTCTATTGGTTTCACGCATTCGCACAATGACAAGATTCAGTGGACCACGCACTTGGATTCGCTGAAGCAAACGTAGTGTTTTTTTCCAATCTGAACTTAGGGTAGTGGACGAGGCTACGAG
>CAYMFZ010000245.1:0-8070 GCA_964389585.1 uncultured Pirellulaceae bacterium
CCTCAAAGAGACGATTCAAAAAGCCGCCACCGATTGGTGTCACGATGTTCGCGAGAATGATTTCCCCGGTGAAGAACATTCATTTTAATTGAGTAAAAAAGGCCGCATGAGATTCGCCCATGCGGCTGTTTGTTGGACGCCTGATCGCCAGACACCAAGTCGCGCGGCTGCACTCGTCTAATTCCGTAAACCACCAGTTTGCTGGTGAGCACTGACTTGAATTCCAACTCAGTGCCGCAGCCAAGATCCCAACTCGCTTGCGCTTCGAGCTTGTATTGCGGACCTTTTTGGGCCTTACTCATTCCACCAGCTCTACCGGTGGTCATTGACTGGGAGCCAGACTTACCACTTATTTACTTGAATGGATCTTCGCCATCAGTCGATTCTGGCGAACCAAACGGATTGTCTTTATCGACGGCGGCTGTCTTTTTGGGTCGCGTGTTGCGATTCCCAGGGATTGAACTTTTAATCTCACGCAACGTTGTCGCGCCGAGCTCGACCTTAAGCCCACTTCCCTTGCGGAGAATATTGCCTTCGAGATCCGCGACGAAGTTGTCGATCTGCTGCAAAATTTCTTCGGTTTGGTTAACGACAAGGATTCCATTCACGCATTCAACTGTCCCCATACCCCCGCCCATATCATGCCATGTATCGGGTTGGATCATCTCTTGCACGAGACTAAGCAAAGTATTTTCGGAGGTTGGTGGAATCGTTTTTCTCCTGGCATCTTCTTGCATCAACTGATAGATCTTTTCCAACTTTTCATCCAGCAGTTCCGAGTCTGTTAGTTTTGCCGGATTGGCATTATTGCTTTGGATTCCTTGCGGAGGAATCGAAAACATGCCGCCTCCCTTTCCACCACCCTGTCCACCGACAACTCCAATAACTCCGCCAACAATTCCAGTACTAATTCCACCGCCCGTTTTGGGCAAGGCTTTCACCAACTCTCGGCAGTCATACATCTTTAAGCGAAAGTAGTTTACGTCGGAAGCGTCATCCAAAGAGATGATCACAACAACTCCATCCTCAATGACATACGTAGCATTCTTAGTTCGAAGCATTAATTGCAAAGCTTTACCTAGTGGCATATCCACCAAATTGAAAGTGACTGGCTCGTCTCCGCCAAGTGAATCATCTTGGGCGGAATTGCTAAGAATAAAATTCAACCCAGTTCGTTGTTCGAGTTCCAACTCAATCTCTTGAAACGGTTGTTCGTCGTATTGGAGACTAATGTTTTGCTTCAGCACTTCCTCAGCATGTCGCGTGCGTTGAGTCGCCTCCGACAAAACTGGCTGGTCATCCGTTTTGAGGGCCTGATCCGCCGCACCTTCTTCCACTTGAGCCAAAGATTTATTGGGACTACCAAATCGGGAATTATCAGGCCACATTGCCATCGTCAAAACCGCAGCCAAAAAAGCACCCGCCATCGAAATCGTCGCAAATCGCATCATCCACCTCCGCCGCTTTAGGTTAAGAACTGTTTGAAAATTTTTCGCCATGACCGCTGCATCGCCAAACTCCTCAACGGCTTGTTTCACCGCATCGGACTTGGTCATTCCATCTTCGACCAAGTCCGCCACGCGCATTTGCAGATGATCCTGCAACTCACCGGAAATTTGTTCGCGTTGCTCAGGCGTTAGCTGCAAGAGCTTTCCCATCAACGCGACATAAGTTTCAAATTCCTCATTGGACATACTTGGTCTCCCAGAATTTCGGTCACTAATTGGAAGTTGGTTCGTTGGAAGTGCTTCGCTACCCTCATGTGGTTTGTCGGACATAAACACTGGGATCCAACGTAGTGGACGAGGTAACTAGTCCCTTGTCTTTTGTTATTAAAAAGGACTCGTAACCTCGTCCACTACCCTAAAATTAAGCTCTAACAAAACACAGTCACCGATTCGTATCGAACAAAAGTCGCTTGGATAAAAATTCCTCTGACTCAAGATCATCTAGTTGGCTTTGGTCTCGTCGTCAGTCCAGAAATCAAACTCGTCATACACTCGGCGTATTGCTGCCACTGATTTGCCTGAGCCGTCAAACGCTTTTTCCCTTTCGCGGTTAACTCATACCACTTGCGTTTCCGGCCGGTTGAATCATCCCACTTGCTACGAATCAGCTTGTCAGACTCGAGCCGATGCAAAAGCGGATAAAGCGTGCCCGCAGGAAGTTTGACTTTCCCCATCGACGCCACGTTTAATTGCTTTTGAATCGAATAGCCGTATTGAGATTCCTCGGACAGCACAGAAAGCACCATCAAGTCGAGGCTTCCCCGCAACAGATCTCGTTCAAATTTTTCAGTCATAACAAATCGCCCCAGGCATTTAATCCTTTTGATCCGGCACTCACTCCTTCGCTATCGGCACTCTATGTATAGCCGAGCGATACATAGAGAGTCAAGCTAAATATCGAGAGAATTTTGCAATGGGATAGCGATGTCTGTTACGATAAATGCGCGCAAAAACGAACGACTCAGAAGCTTTTCCCGGAGACAAGGCAATGAATGGCCAAGCCATCCCCGCAACGCAGCTTGCCGATTCGACAACGAAACAAAGTCGCATCAGACGGTTTGGCATCGTCGACATGCTGGTTTTGACGGCGACATTCGCGTTAGGAATTCAACTTCAAACTCGACTCGGTTACGACTTTGTCCTCGCTTCAATTCCCACGGACTTTCGATCAGGCTTGCTGCTTGTCGCGGGCCTGATCTGTCTCGGTGGGATTTCACTATCGCTGGCGTCAATCTATTGGTTGATCGAGCAAAAACGAACGACTGGTAAGTTCTTTCGAGAACCCGGCCACTGGATTTTGGCCAGCGCGGCTTGTGTTCCCTTGTTAATGGTCGCAATCTTTCTGCTTTTTCCCGCCTCTGAAAAAGCTCCTGGGAACGAATTCTCTAGCACTCACTTTTTGGATGAAGGGCTTTTTACTTTTCTAAGTATTCGCCCATGTTTGATCGTGCTTACGAGCATATTTCTATGTGCAGGTTTGCCTCAGTCGCGAAAGCATTGGCAATTCGTTCTGCTTTGCCTTATCTGTTCTGCATTGGTCACGGCTCTGACGTTTCACGGAGTGCCAAATCAATTGACCTCACTCACATTGAATCCATGGGAAAGCGATTCCCCTGAAGCATTTTTCAATCTCACAACTGCATTTAGATGCCTCGCTGCATTGGCTTTAATCTTTGCGGTTATGATTGATCGTTATCGAGGGATATCACGAGACTGGCTGCACTGGGCAGGTGTTCTTTTGATTTTCTGTTTTGTTGTCCTTTCGCCATTCATTGGCAACCTTGTCTATTTCATTGACGAATTGCTGGGGCCCGGCTTACAACTACCCGCTGGGGTTGGAGCCTAGTTGTTCGGCACCGAGTATGAACTTAAACCCCGTCACACATCACGACACTATTTCCGAAAAGAATAGATAACTTGAATAAAAACTCCTGGAACACATTTCTGGCTCCGCTTATTTGCCTACTTCTCCTCGCCAACTTTGTATTCGCCCAATCATTTGACGAGCAGTTCGATATCTGGCCAGTCGATCTCAAGATCAACGGCACAATCGTCGTTGGTGGTGGCATAGAAATGCCCGAAGAAGCCCAAACTCTATTCGTCGAAGTCGCCGGTAAAGAAAATACGAGTTCCGTCATTTTGAGAATTCGCGACAAAGAAGATGAAACGGAAATAGAACTCGGCGACGAGCAAATTTCAAAACTCGAAAACTTAAAAGTTATCGACGTCGATGCAAAACAACCGACCATCACCGCCGATGAGTTATCAACAATCGAAAATGCAAATGCTGTTTGGATTACGTCAGATACAACTCTCTCGAAACGCCACCAAACCGCTCTGAAAAAAGTCTTTGACGCCTGTCGGCAATGCATCGATCGCGAAGGGTTGGCTTGCTTCAACGGTCCTTTCGCGGCTTCATTGGGGCGACTCAAACAAGAGTCCGTCGCTGAACTTACGGCAATCGCTCAAGGAACCAACTTCGTTCCAGATTCGGTAATCCAGTCTTCTTACGATGACACCAACCGAAAAGACTTGCTCAGCGTCCTCGCCGCCAACCCGCGCTGCGTTGGGATTGGAATTGAAAAAGACACCGCGATTGTTTTGCGTGGCAGAAAGATCAGAGTGCTCGGTGGTGGGAGTGCGACATTTTGCCTGATGGCCAACGAACAAATGGCTTTGCGAATCCAGCACGTCAAACAAGCCACATCTCGCCGAGCCAATCCGTACACGACGATAATTGATCTTACCGCGTGGCGACGAGAAGCGATCGACCGAACACTGGCTCCCTTTCCTGCGGCCGAACCTCCAGTTCCGCTTGTTGAGAATGGAACCTTAATGATTGTTGGAGGCGGTGGCATGCCACGCGGGCTGATGGACAAGATGGTTGAGCTCGCTGGAGGAACAGAAGCACGAATGGTCTACGTACCATGCAGCGAAAGCGACGAAGTGACTGGACCGCAGCGCATGGTTGAAACCTGGAAGAAGATGGGAGTCGCGTCTGCAACTTTCATTCACACCAAGGACCGCAACAAAGCCAACTCTGATGATGAGTTTCTCGAACCATTGAAAAACGCAACTGGAATTTGGTTTGGCGGCGGGCGTCAGTGGAATTTTTCTGATTCGTACTATGGCACCAAGGCTCATCGTTTAATGAAAGACGTGCTCACTCGTGGTGGCGTGATCGGTGGCTCGTCTGCGGGCGCATCCATTCAAGCCCGATACATGTGCCGAGCCAATCCCGTTGCGAACTTCGACATCATGGCCAATGGCTATGAGCGCGGACTAGGATTCATTGGCGGCATCGCGATCGATCAACACTTCACAGAACGTGGTCGGCAAAAAGACATGACGCAATTGGTCCAGCGCTATCCTCAACTACTCGGTGTCGGCCTTGATGAAGGAACGGCGATCACTGTTCAGAAATCTATCGCGACGGTCAGCGGCAAAGGCAAAGTTCACTTTTACAATCGGCGGGAGCCTGTAATTACAGGCGAAGATGACTTTACTGCTTTAACAAAAGGACAAGTCTACGATTTGGCTTTAAGAAAAATCGTTACCGCCGAATCGGATACCACTCAAGAGACGGACAATTAAAAGGCTTCAAGTCTTTGAGCCTATCCAAAATCAAGACACTCGATCAACAGTGAGCCGTAGGCGCTAGCCTCGGGGCAGGACAACCAGCAGACAAACCACTAACTCAACTGACCTGAGGCTAGCGCTAACGACTCACAAGTTGTGGGATTGACTCTTAGCTTCTGAACAAAACAGTCATGGGCAAATCATAGCTATCCAAAACGATTTCTGTCACAATGAAGTTGACCGCTTAAGCATGAGCGGTTCCGTTGCTTGATGAAATCTTACTTTGAGGTTCTGAATGTTCGTTAAACGTTTTTTGGTCGTGTTGATTTGTTTGCTAACGACTAGTTTTTCACTGGCTCAAGATCGCGACCCCACAAAGCCTCATCCCAACGTTGAACCGGCATTAAAAAAGATTCACGCGACGATTGATGCGGGTCCCTTCGAAGCCAAGTGGTCTTCACTCGAAGGCTATGAAATTCCCCAGTGGTACAAAGACGCGAAATTCGGCATCTTCATTCACTGGGGCGCCTACAGCGTGCCTGCATTTGGAAGTGAATGGTATCCAAGGCAAATGTACATCGACAAAGTTCGTCGAGGTGACAACTTCCTCGAACATCACATTGAAAAATACGGCAAGCACAGCGAATTCGGATACAAGGATTTCATCCCGCAATTCAAGGCCGAAAAATTCGATGCGGGCGAATGGGCGAATCTTTTTAAAGAAGCGGGGGCCCGTTATGTCGTCCCCGTTGCCGAACACCATGACGGTTTTCCCATGTACGACTGTGGATTCACCCGCTGGGATTCATCAGAAATGGGCCCGAAACGTGATGTGGTCGGGGAACTGGCTACGGCAGTTCGCGCCAAAGGAATGAAACTCGGCGTCAGCAGTCATCGCGCTTTCAACTGGGTCTTTTACGTTCGCAATAAGAACTTTGACAACGCAGATCCTAAATACGCAGATCTATACGGCCGGCCCATGCCCTTTCTTTTTGAAGAAAACGCCGCGGATTACAAGAACAATTTTCCAGCGCAGGATCAGCAATTCAAAGACGACTGGCTGGCAAGATCATGCGAGCTAGTCGACAAGTATCAGCCTGATCTGTTTTGGTTCGATTTTGGTATCACACCCGGACTTCAAAAAGTCGAGTACGACAAGAACTCTTTTGCACCTCACCTGCAGCAGTTCGCGGCTTATTACTACAACCAGTCTAAGAAAAACGCGGACAGCATCGGCGTCATCAACTACAAGTGGAAAGCGTTTCCGGAAAACGCTGCGGTACTCGACAAAGAACGTTCCAAGATGGCAGAGATTCGCAAACCGTTTTGGCAAACTGACACCGCCGTTAGCTCCAGCTCTTGGGGATACACCGAAAACCAAAAGTACAAGAAACCCGGTCGGCTAGTCGATGATCTCGTTGATATCGTCAGCAAAAACGGTTGCCTTCTTTTGAACGTTGGGCCACGAGCCGACGGCACCATTCCCGAAGAAGATCAGGCGATCCTTAAAGCCATCGGTGCCTGGTTAAAAATTAATGGCGAAGCAATCTACGATACGACTTACTGGAAAACATACGGCGAAGGCCCGACTGGCGTTTCAACGGGACACGTTTCGGAATCGAAAGACAAACGTTTCACTGCTGAAGACATTCGATTTACGACACGGGATGGAATTTTGTATGTCACTGGCTTGGATTGGCCAGAAAACAACAAGATCACGATCAAGTCTTTGGCAAGTGGAAGCGAACTTTATCAAGAAGAAGTCAAATCCATTTCGATGCTCGGCTCCGACAACAAATTGACTTGGGAACGTTCCAACAAAGGGCTTACGGTTACTCTTCCGAAGAAACGACCGTCTGAATTTGCTTACGTCTTAAAAGTAACCAAGTAGCAGTAACCAAGTAGTTTTACTCAGTCTTGTTTAAGGGTTCGATCGAACTGTTTACCTATTCGATCGAACGCTGTGCGGGCAACAACAAAAAAGTCAACTCGGCGATCGCCGCAAGGATTGCTAATCCAACACGGTAGGTCGCATCTTTTTCTGGTTGCTTAAGCAAACAGTTGACGTAGAACACGAGAACGATCACGCCAGCCAATGCAGCAACGGCTATTCCAATTTTTGACTTCTCAATTCGGATAAAATAGCCGCCAGCAATTGCCATCAATCCCATTGCCAAGCAAAACCAAAATGCGTTTGGCTTGAACGCCTGGGCTTCGATGGAGCGAAGCAAGCCAGTCCAAATCACAAACAGGCCGAACAAAATCGCGACGTAGCACTTCATAGAGAACCTTGCCCAAACGATTTAAGCAATAGAACGATTTAAGCAATAGAACGATTTAAGCAATAGATTCGCGAGACGGAATTGGAAAATCGTCAGGAACTTCGACTTCCATAAACAAAACGCCAAGCCCATGCGTTTTTCCTTGAGCATCCGTTTTGAGACTTTCGCTTCCGCCGCCACCCAGCGAGTCATGCAAAATAAAATTCAGCGCCAACAAATTGGGGGCTTCGTAACGATCAACGTCTCCAAAACAAATCTCTTTGAAATGCTCTTTAATCCGCTCGGTTGTTAGAGCGGTTTTGATGATTTCGTAACAGGCCTCGTTGTATGCGACGACGCCGACATTACTGCCGTCGCCTTTGTCACCGGATCGGGCGTAGGCAATTTTGGAAAGCTGAACTTTCATTTGTGATCCGTTGAAATTGGTTTGAGAAGCAGGGGATATCTTAGCGGGATACTGAACATCGCTATCTTAAACATTCAATCGAAGATTAACAGTGGATAGTTCTGTTCACGCTGTGAACAAGCTTTTGCTTTTCACTATCAATTGTCGGGCAGCATTGCATTTCTACTGGTTTGTCAAAGCTTAAACTTAGGCTCAGCCGCAGTGCGTTAGCACCCGGTTCAGGCGCGTATAACCGGACGCTAACGCGTGGCGGCTGATTTTCAACACTCTAAACTTTAGGGATGACAAACCACTA
>CAYMFZ010000246.1:0-7232 GCA_964389585.1 uncultured Pirellulaceae bacterium
GTGTCTCACCCGCGAGACGCGATCACGACTTTTTTTAGGGAGGGACCCCCGATGGCGAGAACTAGAATTCCGCTCAGTGCAGCCGAGGAAGAAACACGTAACCTTCGTGAGAAGCTTGATCTCAGTACGGCTGAGATCGGTTTGACGGTTCGAACGACAAACTGTCTTGAAGAGAAAGGCATTTTCAACGTTCGAGATTTGCTAAACACAACTCGCGCCGAATTACTCAGCATTTCAAACTTTGGCGAAAAGACTTTGGAAGAAGTCTACAAGTCGCTCGAAGACATTGGCTTTTGCCGACCAGGAAATGATGTGAAGCCACGTTAGATCGCCGTGAAATTGGCGACGTGGAATCAATAAAACCACGAGACCGCGATAAAATTTGAATCAAACAGCGCCGTCAGAAGCAATTTCTGGCGGCGTTTTTTCGTTGTTTTTTTCGTTGTTTTAACGGCTTTCATTTCAAAAAATGAATCCAAACGTGACCGCGGTTGTATTTCTGACTTTTCAATCGTTTATCATCTGTTTGCACGTCTTGCGAACGAAATGCTTGCGTGCAGGATTTGTAAGTAAACAACTACGTATCGTTTTCTGTTAGATCAAAAGATGAATTTCAAATTCAAGTCGCTGCTGACACTTTCTTGTTTCATCGTTCTTGTTGCCTTGTGCCAATCAAGCGTCAACGCACAACCTCCCCGAGGTGGCGGTCCTCCGGGTGGACCGGGCGGGCCAGGTGGTCCGCCGGGAGGACCTGGTGGTCCGGGTGGAGCCGATATTGAGATTCTGGATAAGTATGATGCGGACAAAGATGGGGTTCTGAACACGGCAGAGCGAGGCGAAGCACTTGTTGAGTTGAAAAAGAATGCCGCGTCTGGTGGCGGACGTCGACGAGGTCCACGAGGTGGAGGTAGTCGGCCGAAGGGAACACCCGGGCCAAAAGTCGATCCGTCGGCGGCAACCAGTTTCTCAAAAGCAACTCTCTACGATCCAAGCGTCCTTCGAACCATCTTTCTGAATTTCGAATCGGATGATTGGGAAGCAGAACTTGCAGCCTTCAAACCAACGGACGTAGAGGTTCCGGCGGAGATGATTGTTGACGGCGAGAAGTATCCAAATGTGGGAGTGAGTTTTCGCGGGGCTTCTTCTTTCTTCATGATTCCGGCGGGATCGAAGAGGTCTTTCAATATCTCGACAGACTTCATGGACAAGGACCAACGCCTCTACGGCGTAAAGTCTTTGAACCTTCTCAATGGCAACGGTGACGCGTCGATGATGAGTTCGGCGTTGTATTCACACTTCGCAAGCAAAAACATTCCGACGCCCAAGGTTAACTTTGTCAAAGTCGTCGTCAACGGCGAGTCTTGGGGCGTTTACGTTAATGCGGAACAGTTCAATAAAGACTTCTTGAAAGAGCACTTCGACACGAAGAGCGGCGCGCGGTGGAAAGTCTCCGGCAGTCCACGTGGCGATGGAGGTCTTCGGTATTTGGGAGAAGATGTCGAAAAATATCGTGAGCGTTTTGAACTTAAATCCAAAGAACGCGAAGAGGATTGGAAAGCACTGATTGGGCTTTGCAAAGTTTTGGACGAAACACCAACCGACCAACTTGAAGAAGCACTTAAGCCAATCCTTGATGTCGAAGGCGTCCTTTGGTTTCTCGCTTACGATGTCGCATTTATCAACAGCGATGGCTATTGGACGCGCGCAAGCGACTACAGCATTTACAAAGATCCATCCGATAAGTTTCACGTGATTCCACATGATATGAACGAGTCGTTTCGTCCCATGCGACAACGCGGGCGCCGGGGACCTCCTCAGGGGCCACCGCAGCAAGAGCGGCAGGCATCGAATCCATCTGGATTTGAACTCGACCCAATGATTGGTCTGGACAATGAGCGATTCCCACTACGAAGTAAATTGTTGGCCGTTCCAGCGTTCCAAGAAAAGTACCTTCGAAATTTGCGGAAGATCGCCAAGGACTACCTGGGTTCTGAGAGTTTTGATCCACTTGTGGAAAAGATGCGGAAGCTTGCTGAAGAAGAGGTTTACGCAGACACACGAAAACTGATGACCAATGACGCTTTCAAGTCTGCAACCGAAACAGGGGCTGATGGCAAGGGACTTGTCGAGTTTGCACGTAAGCGGGCTGAGTATCTGCTTAACCATCCGAAGATCAAAGAATTGAAGGATGACTGATTACTCAAGCGACCAATGAGCCACACCGCTACGGAGATCGGCGATAGCCCAATGGCACTTACTCTAGACAACACACTCCCTCAGGGTGTTCTTGTGGAACTTGATGAAGTTTTTAACAGTGGCGGAGCCACGACATGCGTCAGCCTCGGACTTCAGTCCGAGGTAACACAACCGAACGCTTTGGAGTCGTGGAACGACGGCAGGTGATTGCCTTCGCAAAGTCAATAAGACACCGTAAAACCATCCCCCTGTCGCCGCTTTCATTGGGTACTGTGAACACGACCTCGGGTTGAAACCGGTTGAAACCCGAGGTTGGCAATGTCACCGCTCCGCGGTAGTGAATTTTTGACAACATGCTTCCTTGGGGAGGGGCAACGAGAATAACAGCTAGAGCAAAACCATTCTGCAATGAGCCTAAAGATTGGCAAGTTGCACCTCGGGTCTTTGACGCGATCGCATCTGTTATCCAATCCCGTTCAGCGCCTCAACAGCCCTGTTAACCTCATCTTCCGTCGTACACAGGTGCGGTGCGAAACGCAGATAACCGTCTCGCGGCGTGACGACAATGTTCTTAATATCCAGCGCCGATGAAATCTGCTTTGCATTGGAGATTTTGGGAATCAAAGCCAGAATTCCAGATCGGTGCTCCGGTAAATGCAAAACGGGTTGGTATTTGTCAAAATCTAAACTCTGCAGCGCCAGATCTTGCAAAGCGAAATTATGATCGCGGATTTGCTCCATCGTGTTCGGCAAAAAGACTTCTTCAAGTCCAACGGATAGACCATCGAGCAAAGCATAAGAGACGGTTGAATACTCGAACTTTCGGCCAGTCGTATGTGGATCCCATGTATGGTCGAGGTAGTTGGTGTCTTGCTTCATGTGATCCGCACCTGACATGGTGATTTCGATTTTGTCTCGAAATTCTGGGCTGGTGTACATGACGCCGGTGCCCGCTGGTCACATCAGCAACTTCCAGCCGGAGGAAGCGACACAAGAGATCCCCATTTCGTCTGGGTAGATCGGAAGGCAGCCAAGCCCCTGTGCCGCGTCAATCACCAAGTCGATTTCTTTCGACTTGCAAAACGCGCCGAGCTTGGCAAGGTCAGCAGCATAGCCGCTTGTGAATTGCACGTGGCTAAGCGCGATCATGCGCGTGCGATCCGTCACGCGAGATTCAAGTTCTTCAAACGACCAAGCTCGCGCGAAAGAATCAGGAATCGGACCCGCAGCATTGTGAGGAACTTGAGGAGCGTCGACGTCGGAAAGCAAGATCAGGTCGACACCACGACGTTTGGCTTGAATCACCCAAGGGTAGTGATTCGCTGGATACTCATTGATGTAACTGATGATTTGATCGCCAGGCTCAAAGGGATAGCCATTTGCAATCGTGCAAAGCGCCTCCGATGTGTTCGTCGTCATCGTGATGTTATCAGGCGAAGTCTTAAGAAGTTGCCCAAAATTTCGATGAAACCGATTGGCGACGTGATCATCTCCGACGTATTCGAACAGCATTCCACGACCAATCGCGACCTGCCGATCAATAAACTTTTTCGCACGCTCGGCGGCGGGAACATTCATCGGAGAGACGCTGCAATAAGCCAAAAAGTTGACGTTTTGCTTGATTGGAAAATGTGACAAGTCTCTTGTGATCGTCATTTTGTTTTCGCGGGAAATGATTGCGTGCTTGTTTGACGTCAACCTAACACTTGGGCAATGAAGAACTCAATAGCCCAGATTGAAAACAGAGTAGAACCCTTTTGCGAACGACGCAATCGACTTTAACTCATTTCGGAATTACCAAAGCCTAGTTTCGGTGAGTCATTTTCTACTTACTGCAATTGATTGCCTGACACTCTCAATTAGAATCGACGATTGCAAAAATAATTCATGAAAAGACGCTTTGATGCCCCAAACAATTATGACCATTATCGGGACTCGTCCCGAAGCGATTAAGCTTGTTCCGTTGGTCCTTGAACTACAAAGTCGGCCAGATGAATTTCGCTCGGTGGTTTGCTCAACAGGCCAGCATCGTGAAATGTTGGATCAAGTTCTTGATGCATTTGGCGTCAAGGCAGACTTTGATTTGCGGTTGATGGCTCCCAATCAGTCGTTGGCTCAAATTACAGCCCGAGCAACAACAGGATTGGACGAGGTTTATAACAAAGTCAAACCCGACGTTGCGCTGGTCCAAGGCGACACGTCAACTGCGTTTTGTGGGGCTTTGGTGGGGCACTACCACAAAGTCAAAATTGGACACGTCGAGGCGGGCCTGAGAACTGGCAACAAGTTTTCGCCCTTCCCTGAAGAAATCAATCGACGGCTTGTTGGTCGGTTGGCAGATTTGCACTTTCCTCCCACGGAACATTCGCGACAGGCGTTGCTGAACGAAGGCGTCGATCCGGCGACGATTTTCGTGACCGGAAACACGGTCATTGATACTTTGATGATTACTCGGGAACGGGTAACCAAAGAGATTCCCAAAGACGCGAAGGCGATCGTTCTATTGACTGAGGGAAAGAAGGTGGTCTTGGTCACCGGGCATCGACGTGAAAGCCACGGGCAAGGTTTTGAAAATCTTTGCAACGCAATTCGCAATGTTGCGGACGCTCACCCAGAGGCGACTTTTATTTATCCTGTGCACCTCAGCCCCAATGTGCAAGAACCGGTTCATCGGATATTGGGAAAGCATGATCGGATCCATTTGATCAAACCATTGTCGTACGAGCCGTTTGTTTGGCTTTTGAATAGAGCCGATATTGTCCTGACCGATTCGGGAGGAGTTCAAGAAGAAGCGCCTTCGTTTGGAAAGCCGGTTCTTGTCATGCGAGACACAACCGAACGCCCCGAAGGCGTTGAAGCTGGTAACGCGAAACTTGTTGGGACGGACCAATCCAAGATCGAGTCGGAGATGGCGAAGCTTTTGACCGATCCAGAAGCGTATGCCGCGATGGCTGATGCGAAAAATCCTTACGGTGATGGGACGGCATCGAAACAAATCGCGGATGCGTTGACTCGGACGGTTTAGAGGGTGGGTGCTTTGAAGGTCTGTTGGCCAGTGACTTCGATCGAAGAGGTATGGCTGAGAAATATTGATGTGAGTTTAACACGATAGGCAGTGGAATTTGACCAACAATCTTGCGTAAAGGCTAGTTGCAATGTGTTGGTTGCTTGGCCCGTTGGTTCGTTTTGACCACGGAGTGATCAACGACATTGTCGCTGATTGCTCCGCAATCAAAGCGTGTCAAAGTTGGCGGTTTTTCTTAGCTCCCTTCAAACGAATACTAAATCGGGAGTCCCGAAGCGTGCGACCTGAACGAGTCTCAACACATTCTCAATTCCCATCACCCAAGATGACCAAGCAGGAATCTCAATTCACCATCCCAACGAAAAAAATCCCATGCGCAATACGCATGGGATTTGAAGATTTCAACTTAACACTGTCGAATTCAGTTCAATCCTAGATTGAATCTAGTCCGAAAGAATGGATCGAAAACGAACAACATCGAAAACGAACAACATCGACTAAGCAGTCGCGTCGACTTCGTAGCCTTTTCTTTGCTCACGCTCGATGAACGAGTTGGCCACCGCATCATCGCCAAACGTTTCAGTTTTCGGATCGAAGACAATCTTGCGATTCAACCGCATCGCAATATTGATCGCGTGGCAAACGTTCAGCATTCGGTGATGCGACTGCATGTCCGAGCCAGGAGTCTTTCGTGATTTGACGCATTCCATGAAGTTCGTCATGTGGTAACCCTCTTTGCCATAGTTTTCACCACCAGACGCATCGTCAACATAAAGTTTCGAGATTGCGTCGGCCGCCAGCGGCTTGGACTTCATCGCTTCGACGGGCGAGCCAACTAGCTTGCCGCGATTAACGAGGAAGCGGCTTTTGTTTTTGCCTGTGAACATGATTCCATTGTCGAAACCCAATTCAGGCGCTTCGTCACGAACGTACATATCGATGCCGTCGGCGAAAGTACACTTAACCTTGAACTTTGTCGCGCAATTGAATTTATCATCGACCATCGGCATTCCCTTGTCGTCGAATTCGACAGGATGCGTGACTTCGAGAGGATCAATCGTGATCTTGCCGACGTCGTCACCTAGTTTGTCTAAAGCCCACATTGCAATGTCGACGTGGTGAGCGCCCCAGTCAGTAAGCTTGCCGCCTGAGTATTCGTAGAACCAACGGTAGTAGCGATGGGCGCGACCGAACGGGAATCCAGCGCCCCAACCGAGGTCATCACGCCCTTGCGCTTCTGCACGGTAATCCATAACAGGGCACTGCCCTTGCCATAGTTCCCAATTCAAGTGCTTTGGCGGATCGACTTTGGGGAGCACTTCAGATGTTCGCGAACCCCCGAAGCAGATATTCAACTCTTTAACATCGCCGATCCGGTTTTCACGCATCATGGCAGCCGCGGTCGCATATCGCTTTTCAAACTCAGTACGCTGCTGCGTTCCGACTTGAACAACTCTGCCCGTCTCTTTCATGACCTTGAGAATTTGTTGGCCTTCACGAATCGTGAGAGTTACCGGTTTTTCGCAATAGACATCTTTGCCAGCCCCCAGCGCATCGATCGCAATTTTTGCATGCCAGTGGTCGACCGTTCCTATGACACCGACATCAACGTCTTTGTTGTCAAGAATGTGACGATAGTCTTCGTGGGCACCGATAATCAGTTTTCGGTTTTGTGCCCGGTGGTGATCGACGGCAACCTGAAGAGCGCGACCAGCCTGCAATGCATCCACGTCACAAACCGCGACACATGGGCCATGCTTTAAAGCGTATTTGCCGTGATAAGTGTGAAAGCGAATTCCGGTGCCGATGAACGCGATTCCTGGTTGCTCATTTGGTGAGCGAAAGCCGGAAGCATAAGCTCCCATCGTTGGTGCGGCTGATCCGGAAAAATATCCAGCGGCACAGGTTGCAGCTGTGGCCTTTAAGAATCCCCGCCTCGAAGCATTATTTGTCATTGATCTCTCTTTTGTTGGAAGGCTATTTAAGAAACGCTTCCCCAGCGTTTAGTTTG
>CAYMFZ010000246.1:7242-8061 GCA_964389585.1 uncultured Pirellulaceae bacterium
CTACTAACCAATATTCATTGGCGGCTTATACGAGACTACAAGCGAAAAGGCGCGGTGAAACATCTTGTTTGGCCAGGTAAACCCAACGACAAGTACCCAGAACGTTCTTCAATTTTCAATACGTTCAAAAACCAGGCCGGATCTCAAACAAGGTCATGGAAAACGCGTTTGAAAATCAAAAAAATGTTTCGAATTCGTTTCAGCGGAACGTCGTTGAAATTACCGACTGTGACACGCAATCTAAACTTTTGTTGAATTTCTAACTAGCTAATTTGAGTGAAACCGCCTGGTAATTGCCATATACTCTGCGCTTGTGCCGGGGCGCTTGCGGTTGTCAATGCAAGGTTTCGGCGCACGAATCGATGTCATCAATGAACTGTTCAAACAGGGACAACCATGAGCCGCAAAATGAAGTTATCGAACAAAAAAAAGAACCGAAGCAGAATGGGCAAGCGCGCAAGCAAAGGCAAACGTGTTTCCTACGACAATCTCGAAGCTCGATTGGCTTTGACAACATTCTTCGTCAACAGCACCGTTGATGATGCTTCGGGCATGGAAGATGGCTTGATCAGTTTGCGCGAAGCCATGATCGCTGCGAACACCAACGAAGCCTTTGGAGATGCTCCGGCAGGTGATGCTGATGGCGATGCAATTCGCTTCAATTTGGGCGCAGTGGAAGCAACGCTTACCTTAACCGAAGGTGAAATTGAGATTACTGATGATGTCTTGATTCAAGGAGGAAACTCAGCCGTTATTGTCGATGCTGAAGGAAACAGTCGTCACTTTAACATTACGACTTCTGAACGAGTGGCGATTGGC
>CAYMFZ010000247.1:0-8054 GCA_964389585.1 uncultured Pirellulaceae bacterium
ATCGAAACTTTAGGTACGGTTTGCGCACTCTAATCGGGTTTGGAATCCTGGGAACGCTGTTGATCGGAACCGGCGTGCTGTGGATCGTCAATTCCGGCCAATCCGCGGAAGACATGTACGCTGCCGCCATGGACAGCTTTAACAAGCCGTCTTACGCGGATGCCGTTAAGAAGTTTGAAGAGTTTCTTGAGCGATTCCCGGACAACAAAGAAGCTCCCATGGCGAGGGCCAAACGCGTTCATGCGATTGTTCGCGGAACGTACAACTTGAAAAACTACCCGGAGGTTTTGCAGCAAGCTGAAACTTTGCTGCCTGATCTAACCGCCGAGGGTGAGAAACTGAGTGAGTTGAGGGATGACTTGGCGGTGATGCTTCCGCGATCGCTTGCGGAAATTTCAAACAAAGGTGCCAAGCTTGAAGATTTGACCGCGATGGAATCAGAACTTACGAAGGTCGAAGACTTTTTCACGATCGTCGACAACCCAGTCTACATTCCCAACAGTCTGCGCAAGAAAACATCGATCGCGAACAATTACTTGCGAATCGATAACAACATCAAGCTGATCAAAGGCCAAATCAACAAAGAGAAACGATACAATTCCGATCTCACTAAAATTGGCGAGTTCCGAGAAACAAAAGAGACCGACAAGGCGTTGGCCGTCTACCAAGAGCTGACGAGAAAATACAGTGATTTGGCCGCTCGTGAAGATCTCCTTGAGATGATGGTGTCCATCAGTCAAACGGAACAAGAACTGGTTGTTCCGATCGAGATGGACATCGCCACATCCAACCAAGAACGTCCAACGATCTTGCAAAGTTCGGTCGTATTGGCAACTAAGACTGGAACGCCGGTACCGGGCTTGAAAGAAGAGATCGTTAGCTTTCTCGCGGACGGATCGGTCTATGGGGTTGATGCTGGCGATGGCACCATTGTGTGGCGACGCTTTGTTGGTTTTGAAACGAGCCATCAACCGGTTTCGATCGATGAAGGCTTTATTGCGGTTTCCAACCAGCGACAGCATGAGCTGGCTGCGATCGACAAACGAACTGGAAAACTCAAATGGCGAACGGAGATCAATGAGCCGTTCATGCCGCCAACCATTGGCGAACAAGTCGTTGTCGTGACGACTGAATCTGGAAAGGTCATCGAACTCAACGCGAATACGGGCGTTGTCAACAAGGCGGTTAAGCTTCCACATGGCACTAATGTCAGCGCCATGGTGGCGACGCGTGATCCATTCGTCTACCAAGCCGGCATCGATCACTATTTGTATTCGCTCAACAACAAAGATTACAAATGTGAAGAAGTCCATTACCTTGGCCACTACGAAGGAAGTATCACGACGCCTCCGCAAGCCTGGACTGGATTCATTTTGGTTGTCATCAACAAAGGCAACTTTTGCAACTTGCATGTCCTCAAGCCAAAGGCAAAGGGCCTGGGACTGGAGCTAGTCCAAGTCATTACCAGCATTGTTGAGGGATCGGTCTCAAGGCCGATGGAGAAATTCAAGCGTTGGATGTTGATCACTTCGGATTCAGGCGAGATGAAAATTCTCGAGCTTTATCCTGCCGAAGAAAAAAACCCAGTTCGCGTCTTCACACAAGATGTTTTCGACGCCAAAGGAAGTCAGTTGGCGTTTTTGAAAGCGGAAGGAAGTGACTTGTGGGTCGCGGGACAAGGCATCATGCGATACCGAATCAAACAGAGCCTTGGCGAGTTTGGTCGTGAAGTATTGCTAGAGCCTAATGACACTTTCATCAGTCCAATTCAAAAATTGGATGACTACGTTTTGCATGTTCGCAAACGGAATCAATCAGGAATGATTTCGGTTTCGCTGGTGGATGCAAAAACGCTGCTTCCCGTTTGGCGTACTGATTTCGCAGGTGAACTTGCCAGTCCGCCGCTCAAATATGGCAATCAAGTTGTGGCAGTAAACAATCAGGGCGATCTGTTTGCGGTTAGCGCCGAGAATGAAGCCAAGGGTTTCAACGACACGCCTGTCCGTTCAAGCGACGTGCTGGAAGATCTTCAGTTCAATCAATCCGTTGAACTGACCGACGACATGTTTGCGGTTGTGGGTCCGACAGGCAAGAAAGATTTTCTGCTGGCTCAAGGCACAACAGGAAAAAGCAAGCTTCTCTCGCTGCAGGCTCCCGCTGACAAGCTTGCCACGCGACCGTTGGCTCTCGATGGAAGCTTGATCATGCCAACGACGTCTGGCGAGGTCGTGCGCATCAATCCTGCAAACGGGCGGATGCAGGGCACACCATTTCAGCCGCCTATTTTTGCCAACGCGGAAAAGCCAAAGTGGTTTGAGCCGACAATGATTGGCAACGGAATATTTGCAATCGCCTCCAGTGAGACTGCTGACGGAACTAAAAGCATGATGTATGTGCTGAGCGGTGAAGACCAAAGTGTCGTCAAGAAGGTCGCGGAATTGGAACTTGAGGCGTCAATCAAATCGCGATTGATAAACGACGGGAAAAACATTTTTGGCGTTGTTGACGGTGAGAACGGAGACAAGCTAACGGCCTTTCCCTACGCCAACCCTTTGACCATTGGCCCGCAAACAGAATTGAGTGGCTCGATCGTGGATGGGCCTTGGCTGGTTGGGGATTCGATTATCGTCTTGATGGATGACGATCAAATTTACTGCTACGGCACGGATCTCGCTGGCAAATGGAAAATCGAAGTTGCCAACGAAAAACTGGCCTGTACGCCAGAGGTTGGCAATTCGCAAGTGATGCTGTGCTTTCGTAATGGCAAAGTCCAATTGATCGATCCAGCAACTGGGAAACCGGGAACCGAGTTTGATCTTGGCCAACCCATCATCCACAAACCGCTTCGTGCCGCGGGAAAAATGTACTTCAGCGGCCTCGATGGCACCGTGCATGTGGCCGACCTAAACAAGTTGCCTCAGTAAGTAGTTGGCGCAATCATTTATCTGTCACGAAATCATTTAACTGTCAACGCAATCATTTACGTTGAATCAATGAATCAAAACCAAACTACATCTGAATCTAGCAATTGCTTGCGAAATGAAGTTTCAGCTTTCCAAAGAAGCTGTCGCATGACGTCGATTGCCACGATCGCGCGAAAGCTTCCGTTCTTGCTGTTGTTCTTCATTCTTTTTGTTGGAACAGAAGTAGCTTCGGGACAGTGGATTGAGAAAAGGGATTTGGTTGGTCCGTATGTCGATGGCGAGCCATTTGACCTTCTGTATTTAAATGAAGATGGCGAAAACGCGATCTTGAAGATTGCCCCCTTGGCTAAGCCCCCAAAAAATCCGCTGCCGGATCGTGGCGAATTGGTTTTTGCTTTTCCGATCGATACCGACGAAAAATTCGAAGTCCCCTACACCAGTATCGAGAAATACACGTCCTTCAACGAATTGTTGATCGCAGAAGCTGACGTGTGGATGAAGGAAAAAAAGTTCCCCGAGGCGTTTCGCAACTTGTTTCATGTTTACAACCGAGGCGGAAAAAAAGACCCCGCCATGGTCGACGCCTTGATGAGTTGCCTGTTCCTTGATGGCAAGGAAAATTACGACAGTGGTGAGTTTGAATTGGCTCTCTCAATTTACGAAGACATCTATCAAAACGACCCGAACTTCAAAGTTGATGGCTTCAACATTCCGCTCGCCGACATCGTGATGGCTTGCCACAACGGCATGATTAAAAAGCGATTCGAAAAAGAAGACTACATCGGTGTGAGGCAATCATTAGCATCCGTTGTCGCTCAGTATGGCGAAAAGGCGTCTAAGCTTGAAAAGGATTGGTCAGCCAACTTTGAAAAGCGAAGTGATAAATTGGTGGCACAGGCTCGCAAGTTCGCCAGCGCCGGCAGAGGTCGCGAAGCCCATCTCGCGGCCAACCAAGCCGAACAAATGTCGCCCGGACGTGACATCGTTGAGCAACTCAAACAGGATCTACTGATCAAGTTTCCAATGATCATCATTGGCGTCAGTCAAGATGCTGCCGACGCCGATCCCAATCGGTTTGAACATTGGGGCTCGCGAAGAGTGGGGCGTCTGACCCAGCGAACCATCGTTGAAAACACAGGCCTGACTGACGAAGGTGGTAAGTTCGAATTCCTCAACGGCACGTTTTATCCGGCTGATGAAATCGGGCTTGAGTACACGATGGAAATCAACCAAGAGCCGAATGGATTTGCGGTTCCCGATATCAATGCCTATCAATTCTCTTCCCGCATCCGAGCTTTGGCAGACCAAGATTCGCCAAGTCACAAAACGGCTTGGGCCAAGATTTTGAAATCGGTAGAAATTGAAGACCAAAACCGAGTCACGTTTACGCTGCGAACACCGTTTGTTCGACCTGAAGCACTTTTGAAGATTCCTTATACCGATCCAGGCCCCGATGGTCAGCCCGATCAAAACGGGTTTTACGTGATGACCGCAGAGGAAAAACGTTTGAAGACGTTTGAAGTCAATCCGCGCTACCCGCGTTTGCCAGATCGACAACACCCTGTCATTGTCGAGCAGCTCTTTTCTGATGCGTCGGTCGCAGCGGATCAACTGATCGCGGGCAACATCAACGTGGTCGATCGAGTTCCAATCGCAGACCTTAAACGCTTGAAGGCGACACCGAACATCAAAGTCCGTTCGTACATCTTGCCGACGGTTCACATGCTTGTGCCTAAAATCCGCAGTGAAGTCGCCAAGGACCCGAATTTTCGCAACGGACTTTCTCATGCGATTGATCGAAACCTGTTGGTCAACGATGTGATTTGCGGCGGCGAAGAAGTCGATGGCTGCGATGTAATTAGCGGTCCGTTTCCGATTGGAACTGAAGAGAACGACCAGATCGCTTACGCTTACGATATGAAAGTTCGTCCTTTGGCGTTCAATTCTCAAATGGGCGCTGTGATGGTGAATCTATCTCTCCGGCCACAGCCTCCCGTTCGTCCTGACGCGATTCCATCTCCCAAACTAGTCATCGCTCACACCAACAGCACGACCGCGACTGACGCGGCGGCGGCGATTGCTCGGATGTGGACCGAAATTGGAATTGAAACTTCGACGCGAGAATTGGCGGCTGGCAAATCGGTTCCCGACGATGATGAATGGGACTTTTTGTATGTGGCGACAACGATGGAAGAGCCGTTGATTGACGCGGCATCAATTATTGGACCTGATGGATTCGCCAAAAATGTCAGCGCTCCAATCGAGCAGACACTTAGAAACTTAAGCTACTCTCAGAGTTGGCAGGCGGCTTGCTCGGATCTACGAAGGCTTCATCGCCAAACGTCGATCGACCTTTCCGTGATTCCGTTGTGGCAAGTCAAAGAGCACTATGCCTATCGAACGACGGTTCGCGAGATTGGCCGAGACCTGATTCACCTTTACCAAAACGTCGACCGTTGGAGAATTGATTTAACGGCTGAGGAAGTGCAGCAGGAAAAATGAATTTGATTCCCATGAAGTTGATTTCCAAACGACGATTTGATGCGAGCTCTTGTAAGCAAGAGATTGGCCGCACGAATTGGCTGCTGGGTGTTGCGCTGATCGTTTGCGTGCTTGGTTTTACCGGCAACTCGCAAATTTGGGCTCAAGATTCAGACAATAAAACTCAGTCCGCAGACGCGGAATCTGACGAGGTGTTGGCTACAGCGGCAGAAGTCGTCTTTACGCCTGATTTTGAAGACAAGGACCTTGCAGACACGGCGGATCGGGCTTGGGAATTCCGGCCCTATTCGGTTGCCGTTTGGTTTTGCCTTGATGGCTCTCCAGGCTTGAACGCCATGTACAAGCAGGTTGCTCACGACGTCACGCGTCGCTCCGAATTGATGGACGCAAGTGGCTGGGATCTGACAACAGGCTTGGCTCCATCGCAGTGGCGTCATCGCTTCATTGAATTCATTGATCGTCCTGAGCGCTGTGCTGGCGTCGAATCATTATCGGCGATTGAAGGCTACGACAAACTGATGATCGTATGCCTGAGCGACGAGCAAGGGGCTTTCAAGATCAAAGTTCGAGAGTTCGATACGCAGACGCAGCAGTGGGGGCCACTGTTAGTTCGCAGTGTTTCCCAGCGTCAACATCTGGGTGCCAATGTCATTGACGCCATCAGCGTTGCGTTTATGCCATTGGCGAACATCGAGCGGGTTCAGGAGATTGAGTACGAAAATGAAAAAGGCGACAAGAAAAAGAAAGACGAAGTTGTCTTGCAAATTCGAGCGGTAAGAAGCTGCGTAAGAACGATGATTGACGAAGAACTTAACTGGATAACGGCTCCCAACAAAAGCGCACCTGCGTTTATCAAGGACAGCGATCGGTTCATGCCAATCATTCGGCGGACTGATCGAGCGGGAAATCTGGTTGGGCTTGAGCCAATTGACTTTACTTACCTCACGGTCAACTCGGTTGAAGACGCTGTGTTGCGCACGTCGATTGAGTCATCTCAACGTGCGCCTTTGTCGCAACGAAAAAGCAAACGGGCTCAGAAGCTTGCGCTTGTCATTCGACCACCAGAGCGGCCGACGGATCTGTTTCTTGTTTCCAACACCAAAGAGCAGACACCGATGGAGGGTTTTGAGGTTTGGTCACGGCGGCCAGGTTCGGTGCGGGAAGAAAAATCTGAGTTCTTGGGCAAGACGGATTGGCGGGGCGCGATTTCAATTCCGCCATCCGAAGAAGGCTTGCGATTGATTTACATCAAGCGTGGAACGCGAGCTTTGAAAAAGCTGCCGATCATTCCGGGATTGTATGAATCCGTTGAATCGACGCTGCCAAGCGACGAAACGCGGCTATATGCACAGGGCGTGGTGCAGGGGCTTAATAACGAAATATTGAGCATGGTGATTCAGCGTGAAGTTTTCGAAACCGAAGCGATTGCGGCGATCGAACAGGAGAAACTTGACGATGCGTTGGCGGCATACAACGAGTTGAAAGCACTATCGATCAATGATGTCAAAGCTCGAATGAATGATGAAGAGATTCGACTTAAGTCACTAACGTCTGACGCGCGAGAGCTTGGGTTTATCAACGGTAGTTTTTCGTCGTTGCGAAAGATTCTGAATGATCAGCAGCTCAAATCGAAGGAATCGATGCTTCAAAAGGAGCTTCAAAAGATGCGTGAGTCAAAGATTTCGACTTCGAATGACTCGAACGCGAATTAGCGACCTTCCTCGCCAACCCTTTCTCAAATCAGACCGATTCGATTCAGTTTGGTCAACTTGCTGCAACGTTCGCTTTGTTGACTGGTCCGCTTTGCTGGATGATTCGCTTCACGTAAGCTCCTCCATTGCTGCGCCCTTTCAGTCGGATCTTTGGCCGTTTCCTCATCGTCCCGACTCTTTCGTTTCGCTTACGTGAAGGTCGATGAGAAGCGAATTTGTTGGCTTATGAAAGCCAGTCCGAATTATTTCGAAAAACTATTCGAATTCGCTGGGTTGGCCCTTTGCAAAACGCGATAGATATAGGACACTCTGCGACCCGCAGTTGAAGTGACTTCGGGAGTGTGGAGAGGCGAACCTTTCAGATTTGGCATTGTCCAACTGACTGGTAAACCTTGCGGCTGGGAGCGGTTTTGAGTTGTTGGTTGGGACTTCCTAATCACGTCAAAAAAACTTTTGCTTTTGGCTTCAATTCGAGTTGACAGTTTTCTGTTAATACCTAGAATTGGCTTCCACACGAGCGGGGAACTTCCCTGCTCGTTTTTTGTTCGCCTGACATTGATGTCAAATCTTTTGATGGTGAGCTGTTTGCCCAAGTGGCAGACATTTGTTCTTTGACAATTTAGTAGATACCTCTTGTTAAATTCTTTTGAATTTATGCAAATCATAAGATCATGTGAACCAAGCTAAGTAGCATTTATTCCAGCTACTTGGCCCGGTCAAACAACTGGACTTCGGTCCGGTATTTAATTGGCTCTGTTGGATTCAGGTTCGCTTCGGCGAAATTTGAAACGGCAGGAAACTAACTTTGTTAGTCGTCCATGAGGTTAATTTTCTGATCAGTGATTTATTGCTGATTGTGAATTGATTCTTGTGGCAAGCATACAATTGAAGGGTTTGATCCTGGCTCAGAATGAAC
>CAYMFZ010000248.1:0-8046 GCA_964389585.1 uncultured Pirellulaceae bacterium
CCGTAGGCGCTCGCCTCGGGCCAGAACAATTAGCAAAATAAACCACTCGTTGTTCGGGCCCGAGCTAGCGCCTTCGGCTCACAACTTTTCAGATAAGCGCACTGCACTGCATCTGATCCAACGTTTGCTTAATGCCTTACGAGGCCGGGCTTGATATCCAAAGTCATGTCCTCGAATAGACCAGCCCTAAAACGCTCGATCGCAATTGCGCCCATTACCGCGTTGTCGGTGCAATACTTCAACGGCGCGATGTGAAGCGTGATCTCTTTTTCCTTGCACGCAATGTCGAGCTGTGTTCGCAATTGGCCGTTGGCAGCAACGCCTCCACCGACACACAGATTCTTCAATCCAGTTCGCTCGATCGCTTGGAGAGATTTTCTGACAAGACAATCGACGACGGCTTGCTGAAAACTTGCGGCAAGGTTTGCGACTTGATCGCTTGTTAGCTCGATGTCCGAGACATCTCCGCAACCCGGTCCACCGATAGCGTAACGCACGGCTGTCTTCAGTCCGCTAAAGCTAAAATCCAATCGGTCTTCATGGAAAAAGCTTCGTGGAAACTTGTAGGCGGTTGGATCACCATCGATGGCCACTTTTGAAATGGCTGGGCCGCCAGGATAGGGCAAGCCTAACATGCTGGCGACTTTGTCAAACGCTTCGCCCGCTGCGTCGTCAATCGTTCCACCCAGGTATTGCGACGTCAATGCGTTTTCGTATTGATAGAGGTGTGTATGGCCTCCACTGACGATCATTCCAACGCAGGGAAAAACTGGTGAGGAAGACGCCAACTGACAGGCGTAAACGTGTGCGTGCAAATGATTGATTGCGATTAAAGGCAAGTCATTCGCCAGACACAAAGACTTTGCCGCAACCAGCCCGACGAGCAGGGAGCCTGAAAGCCCGGGCGTGTTAGCAACGGCGACGGCGTCAAGCTGAGCGAGCTTAAAATCAGCCTGCTTAAGCGTTTCGTTAATGACCGGCAGTATTCGTTCAACATGGGCACGGGCTGCTATTTCTGGAACCACTCCGCTAAATTGCTCGTGTAATTTTTCTTGGGATGCAACGACGCTCGCCAGAATTTGCAGATCGCCAGTGACAATCGCGGCTGCAGTTTCGTCGCAAGTCGTTTCGATACAGAGAATATTCATTGCGGATTTTGTGTTTCCCGAAACATTAAGCGGTTTTGTGAGTTTAAACGTATTGTTGGGGGATAATTGCGATCTTCGAGCTGAAGCCGCGTTGGGCATGACCTTTAAAGGGTGAATCCCCGGAATTCGTTGCTTTAGACGGGTTATGACGAAGGATGGTATCCCAGTTCCGCTCGCTGATCGACGAATCAGTAGTTTTCCAACATTCCCTGAATAATACTAGGGTTTGAGCAAAATTTAGGCCATTAACAAGCAGACATAAATCATGAAGAAATTCTTCTTTTCAACGCTGGCCCTCGCTACGGTTGTCGTTTCTCAAAACGCCCATGGCTTTCAGGACAACTCTCAAACAAAACAAGCTGCCAAAGCCGCGGTTCAAAAACCTTCGGCGACGAAGGCAAGCCCCAAGCCTTCGCAAGATGATGCAACTCAAAAGCTTCAAACCAATCAGGCTGTTGATGGCAAGATTCGGTTTTCATTCGACGAGCAGGAATGGCAAGACGTAATTCCGTGGTTTGCCGACCAAGCTGGTTACTCGCTGCAACCAATTTCAGATTGGCCTCAAGGCACTTTCACGTTGAAGGATGATTCTGAGTACACCGTGCTCGAAGCGCTGGATCAGTTGAACCATGCGTTGCTGATTCGCCCGGACGAGCCTTATACGCTGATCCGGAATCGGAACATGTTGGTCCTTTGGAAGACTCGTGATACCAATTTCCCAAATGACTTGATTGAGACAGTCAAAGTCAGCGATCTCGACAAGCGAGGAAAGTACGAAACGATTACCTGCGTTTTCGACGTTGGCGAGTTAAATGCTGAAGACATGTATAGTGAACTTGAGCCAATGATCGGTGAAGTTCATCGTCGACAATTCGCCGTGTTCCCTGGAGCCAACCAATTGCACATTCGCGAAACGGGTGGTCAACTTCGTGATATTCGCGATCTGATTGAGGCTTCTCAAAACCGACGTTCAGGTCAAGAGATTTCCGTCAAACCTTATCGACTAAAAAACCAGGACGCCGAGACGTTCATGATGCTGGCGGGACCGATGCTGGGTATTCCAGAAGGTCAAACCGCAAGAGCGGATGAGAATCTTTCGATTTCGATTGATCCTTTTGGCGACAGAATGTTTGTTCGTGGTACACGCAACATGCTGGCCAAGTTCGATGAGATTGCGGCTTTGATTGACGCCAAAGAAGAGGTTCTCGAAGGTGACGTTGCGATCGAGTCGCCGTTTTTGAAAGCTTATCCGGTTTTCACTGATCCCAAACTTGCGTTCAACGCTTTGGACACAATGTTCGAAGGGCAGGATGTCAAAATGGATCAGGACGAAACGACCGGAACAATTTTACTACTTGGCATTCAAGAACATCACGATAAAGCCAGAAGCTACCTCGACGCGATCGCGAATGTCGACAGTGAGGACTTTGAGATTATCACTCTTGAATACGGTGATCCCGCCGAAATCATCATCGTCTTGCAGAACATGTTTCGACAAAACGCCGAGGATTCGAGCGTTGGTCCAGTCTTGATGGCTAATTCGGAACGAAATCAAATCCTGGTACGGGGCACGCCTCAAGAAGTCGCTTCCGTTCGTCGGATGGTTCAGCAGCTCGATGACAAATCCAACGCAATTGCCGTGGGTCCTCGCACAGGTCGACGCTTGATCGAAATGGACGCGAGCGAGCAAGCTGAAATCGTTCCTATGCTTGATGACTTGTTGCGAGTTAATGGACGAAGAAATGCTTTGAACATCATCATGCCGGAAGAGCGAAAAAACATTCGGACTCGGATTAACAATCGTCCCGCAAATGAAGGTCCATCGTTGCTGGATGTTCCCCAATCTCGAACGGCACCCATTCGAAATCCAAGATCTAGTTTTCGGTCAGACAATCGTTTGCAAAACAAGACGAGCGGTTCGCTACGTCAATCAACTAGCGAATTCGCATTGATTGGAGCTATGGCAATCGGAATTCGCCCGGCAATTCTGACTGGCTTGCTTTCGCCGATTCAAGATGAAGTTGGCCAAACTAGTGACGATGTCAAACGGACCAACGCACCGACTTATCAGCCTGCAGCGCAGGAAGAAACGGTTCCCGGAGCACCCATTGAAATTCGCGCGACTCCCTATGGGATTGTTTTGGATTCGAAAGACCTCGACGCGCTTGATGATCTTGAGCGAGCCATTTTCGACCGCTTGGGAACGGAGTCGTCAGTCCAGCTTCCACAGTTTTTCCCTTTGAAGCATCGTCACGCGGACGAGATGCTGAACTTCTTGCAGATTTATTTTGGTCTTGAAGAAGCAGGTGGCGGAGGTGGTGGTGGAGCAGGCGGAATGATGCAAGGCATGATGAACAATATGATGGGCGGAGGAGCAGGCGACTTGCTAGGTGGATTGCTTGGCGGCGGTACTGGTGGCGTAGGCGATGCATCGCTTGAGGGCGACGTGAAAATGGGAGTCGATATGCGTTTCAACATGGTCTACGTTCGCGGTGCGACCGGAAACGATCTTGAAGAAATCGCAATCTTTTTTTATACGCTTGTCCGTGCCGATCCACCACACTAGCCAGAACTCATCGGCGAGTTCTACAAGATCGATATCAACTTTCGAGACCCAACCGAATTGAAAGAGCTTATCGAGCTCGATATGGCTGACCTGCTTGATTCAGGTGAAAAATCGCAAGGTGGCGGGCAAAACGCAGAAGCCGCACAAATGATTAAAGTCATGCAGCAATTCACGGGTGGAAAGCGTGGAGGTGGGGGAGGATCAGCCGACCTTGAAAAAGAAAAATCCAAAGCCAAACTTGGCGTAGACCCAGTGACTTCGAAACTGTTAGTGACCGGGCCACATCACATTTACAAACAAGTTCTCAAGCGCGTTGAGTTGTTGGATGTTCCCTTTCCGCCACCCGCAGTAGAAATCATGGAAGACGTAGGCATTACGCCGGCTCAGCTTTCGACAATGAAAGCTATTTTCGGAGACAAGCTTCAGTTACTCGATGGTACGACTGGCGAACCGATGGAAGGATCATCTTCCACGTCTGGGACCGCCAAAAAAGCTTCTTCCACAGGTGGAAACGCTGCGGCGGCCCAGCAACAGGAAATGATAAAGCGAATGACGGAAGGAATTTCACGTGCGCGACAGCAACAACAGTCGCGCGGGGGTGGTAACACCAGAGGTGGGGGAACTCGAGGTGGTGGAACTCGTGGCGGTGGAACTCGAGGTGGGCGTGGTCGCTAAACGTTTCCGAAAAGACTTTCGGAAATTTCATAGTTATTTGGTGTTTAGCGAATTTCAGCATGAACGATTTCAGGAAAGCGGTTTCACTTGGTAATTACCGAGGTGTGGCGTGTTGAAACTTATTCACTGAAATTTTGTGTGAATTGTTTAATTGACTGCGACCTGTTTAGTATCAAACTTCGTAAAACAAAAGATACACTTTTGCAGTAAGATGATTAACCGATCATTTTGCGAAAGTAAGAATGATTGAGATGCAGCGTCTTCACTTCCATTGGCGACGTGTTCATTCAAACAACTTCGGCGTTTGCAGACATGAATCTGCCTGCTTGCCGGTTTGGTATGAATTGCCCCATCGCGCGATCAACATCAGCATCAAACTCGAGGAATCCAATGGCTGACAGCTTCTGGTACATCAAGAATTGCAATCTGTTTTCACAACTATCGGCTTCTGACATCGCCGAACTGGAAGCCCAGTCACGAATGCGAAAACTGAAGCGAGGCGAACCAGTCTACCTTCCTCATGAGCAAGCGGACGGGGTTATTCTTGTAGCCCAAGGGCGGGTAAAGATCTGCCACGCCACTCCCGATGGCAAACAGTCTATTCTGGGCTTCATTGACACAGGTGAAATTTTTGGCGAACTGTCATTGCTAGGTAGCGAGCGTCGTGATGAGTACGTCGAAACGACGGAAAAAACGACGCTGGTTTTGCTTCCCAAGCAGGCTGTCCAACAAGTCATTCGCAAGTATCCCGATCTGGTTTTGGGAGTGACAAAGCTAATCGGCGTACGGCGACAACGAGTCGAGAAGCGGCTTCGCAACCTGCTGTTTCGATCCAATCGAGAGCGAGTGATTCACTTGCTTCTTGAGTTGTGTGAAAAATACGGCGAAGCATCTGAAGTCGGAATCTCGCTCAATATTCGCCTGTCACATCAGGAAATGGCCTGCATTATTGGCAGCACGAGAGAGACGGTGACAGTCGTGCTGGGGCAGCTTCAAAAAGAAGATCTGCTCAAAATCTCCCGTCGCAGAGTGATTATCACGAATCTTCCCCGGTTGGCTGCCGAGGTGAATGAAACACCTCCAACAAGATTGTCCAGCGCCGCGGGTCAGACAAATTTTGTTCCTCGGCTTTCAGGTCAGTAAGCTGCACCTTAGAACGGTAAGCGTCGGCACAATTCTTGATTGTTTTTTTTCAGGTTCGCTGCACTTGTGCAACTGAGTACAGCGAATCTGAATTTTTTAAAACAAACTAGTCATGTAACATGTGCTGACGACTAATCACACGACTTCCATTTCTCGCCAACTTGAATCGCTCTAGATTCCCTAACTGACCGACAAGCTTACCGATGAAAAACAGCAAATCCCCAAATCAATGGGAGCCATGTCACCCTGGCATGATTCAGGAAGCCGCTCAGGAATCCGTTTCTCGGCGGGGGCTGCTGAGAATTATCGGAGCAGGAACCGCTCTTGGTGTTGTCGCTGGCGGAACAGTCTTATCTTTCATGCTTGATGATAAGAAGCAAAAGCCTTTGCAAGAGTTGCCGGGTGGTATCGCCTGCATGACGGTTCATGATCACTTGATTGGATACGTGGCCTACAAAATCGAAGACTCTGAGCTTAGGAAAAAGATCACAAAGCATCTAATCAATTGTGATGGCTGCCGAGCGAGCTATCAGGAAATTTGCTGCGGCAACGTATCTGGTTGTGAACAACGCCCGAAAAAAGTTTATGTTCGACCATGCCAACACAATCCTCCAGCTCCTTAGACTGACTCTTTTCTTGCTCCTTACGAGAATACGCAAAGCTTCGCGTAGTGTGTCTCGTTCGCATTTTGGTTATAGTGGCGTTCGAACGCCAACTCCTTATGCGAATTCTATTTAAATGAAGTGCCCGTACTGCCAAACCGATAATGACCGAGTGATTGACTCGCGATCTGGTGAAGACGGGTTTGTGATTCGGCGACGTCGCATGTGTGTCAGTTGCGAACGAAGGTTCACGACTTATGAACGTGTCGCGGAACTCGAAATTCGAGTTGTCAAAAAAGACGGTTCGCGCGAGCCGTTTCGACCAGAGAAAATTAGACAGGGACTCGAGCGTGCCTGCTGGAAACGCCCGATACCTACTGATGAAGTCGAAAACGTAATCACCGAAATCATCCAAGGCGTTTACATGCATGGAGAATCGGAGCTGAATTCGCAAATCATTGGCGAGATGGTGATGGAGAAATTGGTCGAGCTAGACGATGTCGCGTACATTCGATTTGCGAGTGTCTACCGTCAATTCCGTGACATCCATGACTTCTTCGACGAAGTTCGTCCGATCCTGGACAAGAATCATCTGCACATTGACAGTGACCCACCAATCTAGCGCCTCCGCAACTTTCGTTTGCCGCTGAGTCTAATGGGTTCGCTGGAGGACAAACTCCGACAGCTTTAAAAGAGCCGCCGCGTAGGCGCTTGGGGTAAGCGATTTTGCGAATTTACTTGCAGATTCTGCATGGCCTTGCGCGACTGAGCGAGCGTATTCCAAGGAGTTTGTTTCTTCAAGAAATGGAATGACTTTTTCGGTGGTAGCTCCGGAGTCCACAAGCAAAGCAAGGAACTCCTTTTTTCTTGGCTCTTTGAGATGCTTAAGACAATGAATGACTGGCAACGTTGGTTTTTGGTTAACCAAGTCCGTCCCAAGCGTTTTTCCAACTTTTTCTGTGTGCCCAACGACATCAAGTACATCGTCGATGATCTGAAATGCAATCCCAAGATCTCGTCCATAAGCTGCGAATCCCTCAACAAGCTCGGGGCTGGCATTCGAAAGGAAAGCTCCCAATCGACAACCAACATCGCACAACTCGGCCGTCTTCTCAGAGACCATTCGCATGTAGTCTTCTTCGGACAAAGTGAAGTCTGCTCGCGATGCGTTTTGTCGCATCTCACCTTCACAGACTCGGTTACTGGCTTGGGCCAGCATTCGAAGTGCCTCAGCCGATTCGGAGTAACTTGCAACATGAAATGCATGTGTAAACAAGTAATCACCAAGGAGCACACTGACTTTGTTGCCCCAAGTCGAATTGGCAGTTGCACGATGGCGACGAGTTTTGGCTTCATCCAAAATATCATCGTGAACAAGCGTTGCCGTGTGGATCATTTCCAATGCCGCGGCCATCTTTAGATGGGGCTCGCCAATTTCTCCACAGCATGCTCCAGACAGCAAGAGAAATACGGGCCGAATCCGCTTTCCTCCTAATAGCCAACTGTGCTCAAGAAGCTGGTCGACAAATGGCGTCTCACTGACAAGTTCAGCGCGAAGAATTTTCTCGACTGATGCGAGGTGACTCGAAACAGGTGCGTAAATCGCTTTGAGATCAAGCGATCGTTTTAATGACGCATCAGCATTCGCTGAATCGACATCCAGATTCCCGGGTTGCATTCCTTGGCTTGCAGTTTGGCTCACAATACTTCCTTATCGATTCCCACGTCCTGTTTGGCCGGTTGACCATTAATGCTTACTTTGTCTTCCGAGCTAACTCGCTTGAAATGCCCAGACTTACCGCCAGATTTTTCATCTAGTTGAATGTTTCGAACAGACATCGCACGATCTACGCTTTTACACATGTCGTAGATTACCAGTCCTGCGACAGCCACCGCACTCATGGCTTCCATC
>CAYMFZ010000249.1:0-1488 GCA_964389585.1 uncultured Pirellulaceae bacterium
TGTTGGCTTTGCCGTGCGCACTACTCGCGCCAAATCGAACACTCCGGAAAATTCCAGCCATAAAAGTCACGTAATAATCTTCGAGCGTGCCTTCACTTAGTTCGCCTTTCTCCAGCAATTCCGTCACCATGTACAAACCAAGAATATCGGCTTTGCCCTCTTCCAGCGCACTTGAGCTTTCTCGCAAGGCGTCTCGAACACTGCCGTTGCCGGTAATCGTATTCTTAATTCCCAAGCCATGAGCGACTTCGTGAAACATCGTATTCGAAAAGAAAGCATTGAAAGTAATGTGCTTACGTTGCTCCGGAACAATGAGCAAGTCTGCGATTGGAACGAGAATCTTGTCGAACTTTGCCCGCATCGAGTTCTTAAGCTGCAATCGACGTGAGCCTTTTTTCAGTTGAACTTCTTCGTCGTTGGGCAAGTTGATTGCGATCGTTTTTGAACCTGAGTTACAATCGCCGGCATAGTAGATCACGTCGTAAGCGTTTAGATCGGAATTGGTGCCGGGGGTTTCGCTTTTGTATTTTTCATCAACAGGAAGTCCTTTTTGAAGTTCTGGCAACATTGCCGCGTACTTCGCAAGTCGCTCGCTCCAGCTCAAGTCCTTAACCAAGACATAGGCTTCGCAAGCGGCTTTGTAGCCAAACAATTGGTCTTCATATGTCTCGATAGGGCCAATCACGATGTCGAGCTTGTTAGATTTCATGTCCATCCACGCAAGATCGCTGGGTTGATACTCGTTGCTCGTCAAGGCATCGGCACGAGAAATCAAATATGATTTGAACCCCTCGTCCTCAGCCAATTCTGCTGCCGCGCGAAGTTTGTCGGCCGCAATTGAGAACTCGTCTTTGAAAAACTCGTTGTAAGGAATTGCTTTCAATTTTTCCTTTGCATCCGATTCCCACCGAACCATGGAATAAAGGCTTTTCAAATTCGCGTTGTCTGTGACTTGCGCCTCAAATTGTTCTTTGGTCATGTCGGCGGGATAAAAGTTCGCGCCGGCAGCCTTCGCAGAAACGCCTGATAGAAAAGGACGATTTTCCTGAAGTCTTTCCCAAGGCCCGTAGTTAATTTGCGTGTGACGATACAATGCGTCCGCCACCGATTTTGGACCAATCGTTGGCATCTTTAAGCTCTTACGATCGCCATAAGCCTGTTTCCAAAACGCGTTATCCATTTGCTGGGATGCCTCAATCAGCAAAGGAATCATCTTTCTCTGATTGTCACTCAAGTGACTCAAATCAGATTCAAGTTTGACGGTCGTGTAGGTTGTCAAACTCGTGGGATCATCGAGCTGCTGACCAATACCAAGCGAATGCGTCACTAGTAGAAAGCAAATTGCGTACGTTGCGATAAATGGAAATCGGTTCGACATAGGATGCTCGTAGTTAAAATTTGAATTGAAGGAACTCGCCTAAGCCCCTCGTGGTTCAGGATCTTTTGCAAGATCGACGAAACTGGAATTGAGACTCAACAATCTGTTGA
>CAYMFZ010000249.1:1588-8034 GCA_964389585.1 uncultured Pirellulaceae bacterium
TACCGTTTTGACCACGGAGTGATCAACGACAATAAATTCACGTAGCCAGCAGCGAATGACGACTCTTTTAAATTGCGTACGTTGCGATGAATGGAAATCGGTACGACGTAGGGTGCTCGTGGCTCAAATTTCAATTTTGGAGAATCTTGTCTTAGATCCAGGTGGCTCAGGATCTTTTGCAAGATCGACGAAACTGGAATTGAGACTCAACAATCTGTTGATCGATAGTCGTTGATTGCTCCGCAATCATAACGTGAATCGCATTTCGATATTGAATCAATAGAAAACAAAACATCTTTTGAAGATACCGTTTTGACCACGGAGTGATCAACGACAATAAATTCACGTAGCCAGCAGCGATTGACGACTTTTCAAGCTGTTGCGATCTGATCGAGTTCTTCCCAGCGAGCGTAGGCGTTCGCCAAATCGGTTTGAATTTTTTTTAGTTTCGCCTGCGCTTCAGAAATTTCTGGTTTAGGCTTCTTATAGAAATCAGGATTGGCCATCGCTGTCGTTAGAGACTCCGCTTCCGCTTCAAGCTGTTCAATTTTCGCAGGAAGCGATTCAAGTTCCTGCTTCTCCTTGAACTTCAGCTTTCGTCCGTCGTCCTTCTTCTTGGGCTTCGATGAATTGGAAACCTTCGAAGGCTTGCGAGAATCAACTTTGGCAGATTTGACCTCGACTCGTACTCGCTCTGCAAGTTGTCGTTGCCAATCATCGAATCCTCCAACGTACTCGCGCAAAGTATTTAGGCCGGTGGTAGGATCTTCTTCGAAAACGATCGTGCTGGTAACAACATTATTCAAAAAGGCACGATCGTGAGACACCATCAACACTGTGCCGGAAAACTGGACAAGTTTTTCCTCAAGCAGCTCCAACGTTTCCGCATCCAAGTCATTTGTCGGCTCATCCAATACGATTACGTTGGCGGGTTTGGCAAAAAGTTTGGCCAAGAGAATTCGATTTCGCTCTCCACCTGAAAGGAACTTGATTTGGGTTCTTGCACGATCGGGCGCGAATAAAAAATCTTGTAGATAGCCAAGCACATGTTTCTTGACGCCGTTAATCAAAATTGCGTCAGATCCCTCACCGACGTTTTCCTGAACCGTGGCTTCTTCGTCGAGTTGTTGGCGGAGTTGGTCAAAGTAGGCGATCTCGAGATTCGTTCCGAGTTTAACCTTACCAGTCGTTGGTTCGAGCTTGCCCAGCAGCACTTTCAATAAAGTCGTTTTGCCGGCTCCGTTTCGCCCAATGATTCCAACTTTGTCTTCGCGAATGATCGTCGTCGAGAAATCCTTAAATACATCGTGGTCCTCGTAATTGAACGAAATTTCTTCCGCGTCAATGACCAGGTTGCCGCTGCGCTGGGCTTCTTGAATTTGAAGGTTTGAGGTGCCAAGTTTTCCACGTCGTTCGCTTCGCTCGTTGCGCATTGCCTTCAAAGCACGAACGCGTCCTTCGTTGCGAGTTCGTCGCGCCTTGATTCCTTTGCGGATCCAGACTTCTTCTTCGGCAAGCCGTTTGTCGAATAGCGCGTTTTGCTTTTCCTCGGCCGCCAAAGCGTCTTCTTTGCGTTTGAGAAAAGTCTCGTAATCACAAGACCAGTCAAAAATTCTGCCGCGGTCGATTTCCAGGATTCGTGTTGCCAACTTGCGAAGAAACATTCGATCGTGGGTCACGAACATCAATGACGCATTGAACTTCAGTAAGAAATTCTCAAGCCAATCGATAGCGTCGATATCCAGATGGTTGGTCGGTTCGTCAAGTAGCAGCAAATCCGGTTTCGACACAAGCGCTTTGGCCAACAGGACGCGCCGTTTCATGCCAGAAGAAAGCGTTTCAAATCGTCCTTCACCATCGAGCTCCATACGCGAAAGTATCTGCTCGACATCGTTTTCAAGTCGCCACTGCTCTTCCTCGGGCAACTCCTCGTCTCGCATTCCCGTCGCGACCACCGCTTTAATGGTTGACTCAATGTCATGCGGAACGTCTTGGGAGAGCTTTGCAATGTGGACATTCGGTGGGATGATGATGTCGCCACTGTCGGGCTGGACATCGCCGTTGAGCATTTTCATCAACGTCGTTTTGCCAGCTCCATTGCGTCCCAGCAAACCAATTCGTTGGTTCGGTTCGATTTGAAAATTGACAGAATCGAGCAGTAAGGGGCCGCGGAATCCAATGGACAGATCGCGAATCGAAACAAGTGACATTGAGAGTGCAGTAAAGGTTGAAGCGTGTTGGCCAATGAAACGAAGATCTCGAACGGCGTCGAGCATTTTCATTAATTTAACTGCCGATTCTACTTGGCCGGTACCGTTGAATACAATGACGGTTTCTTCTATCAACAAAAGGGTGGAAAGTTTGTCTTACCGTCGTTTAAATTTCAGGCCCATACCAACGACATGAATTTCATGGATCTATTCGAAGTTGAAAATCTTGGCGTTGTGGCGACGATCTGGACGATTCGTATTGCCTTGATATGTATGTTCGGAACGTTGCTTTTATTCGTTCTGCAAGGTTCCAGTACAGCGAAAGTATCTGCTTTGGAAGAGAAGCAAGCATCGACTGCCATGGAGGCCGCTAAGCATCTTTGGGTACTGGGAAGCTTCTTTTCATTACTCCATGCGATGGCTGCAATGATTTTCTATCACAGCGGAAGCCACGAAATTGCAATGGCTGACACGGCGAGGCAAACGAAGGCGTTGTTGGGCGTCAGTGTTGGTATCGGTATCTACTTCAACTACGCATTTGTTGGGTGTTGGTTGATGGATGCAATGTGGTGGATCGCCAGACCAAACTCATATGAAAGTCGCACGAAAATATTCAATTGGCTCATCTACGGTTTTTTGATTTTCATCGCCATCAACGGTGCAATCGTTTTTGAAACTGGAATCATTCGCTGGGTGTCGGTGTTTGGGATAGCCGTGTTAAGCTTGTTGTTTGTGAAAAGGCATCTTTCGAAAACTGGTGATTAAGCCAGGTGTTTTGATATGCACCAACGGAAAGCGTAATGAACTTCGAAAATCTCATTCGATCACTTGAGCGATTTGCAAGAGTCCTTCCCGTCATTACTCAAGACGTTGATGACATGGATGCGAAATGGAAGCCTGCAAATGGCGCATGGTCGATCCTGGAAGTCGTTTGTCATTTGGTCGACGAAGAGATTGAAGACTTTCGCAAACGCGTGCGAATGGGGCTCGCCAATCCCAAAACGCCGTGGCCACCAATTGATCCCGAGGGTGTTGCGATTGAACGAGACTACAACAGTCAGGTTTTGAGCGAATCGGTGAAAAGGTTTGTCAATGAAAGAAGTGCATCCGTGACTTGGCTTCGAAGTTTACAAAGTCCAAACTGGGACCAAGCTTATGTTCATCCCGAGTTAGGACCAACCTACGTTGGAGAAGTCATGGCAAGTTGGGCAGCCCATGATCACTTGCATTTGCGTCAGATCACCAAACGACTGTACGAAATGAATGGACGCGATGCACTGCCCTTCAAGACTGGCTATGCGGGTGAGTGGAAAGCCTAATTTACTCTGTCAACTTTGAAGATTGGGGCATCGCGTAGGTCCTTGCCAGACGAAATCCCAATTCGGATTTCCCCATGGTTTGTTGAAATGAAAATCGGCGAGAAGATCGAATCTCAAAGATTTCACTGTCGAACGAACCGCCCCGATGTTCGCGGTGATTGCTTCGTGTTGTTTGATTGAGCGGATCAAAATCGACATAAACATCAGGTCTTTCTCCTGAAGGTGTTTTCGGCAAATCTTTGTCATACCAATCCAGACACCACTCGCTAACATTGCCGTTGATATCGAAGAGTCCAGAGTTGCCGGGTTTTAGCTGGCCAATTTTTTGCAACTGATTTTCCGAATTCGCAATGAACCACCCGTACTCCGTGGCTACTGATGGAGTTTGACCAAAAGGAAAAAGTGTGTCCGTGAAGCCACGACAGGCATGTTCCCATTCGGCGCTGGTTGGTAAACGATAGCCTTTCATCGCCAAATGTTCTTGAGATATCGAAAAGTCTGTTTGGGACTCGTAAATGTCTTGTAGTTTTTCGACAGAAGGCAGCCCACATTCAGTATCAAGCTCTTCGCTTGTCCAGCGGCAAAATCCAAGCGCCGCATAAAAGTCGATTTCGCTAGCCGGAGTTTGCTTGTCTAGCTTTGCCAGACGTTTTAGCTCGCGAAGCTGTGACTTTTTCCTTGTTTCGAGACGCTTCTTAAGTTTCGTTAGCGTTCGCAGTTTATCTTGTTCTTCATCAGTTAATTCAGTTCCTGCGTTGACGTTTTGATTCGCTTTAATCGCGTCATCGTCATTCTGAAGTACCGTTTTGTTTAAGTCGCTGATTTGGACGCTCAACTTTTCGATCCGCTGGTCGTAGTTTGACAATACGGATTCTTGAAATTGAATAAACTGGCCAACCGACACTTCGTGAATACAAATCCCAAATCGCCAAGGAATTTGTTTTTGGTGAAAGTGTTCGTACAGGACTTCATTAGCGTCGAATCCCGTGCGGGCGACGCGAGATTCGACTGACCAATACTCACGCGCTGAATCACTCATTCCGATGTCTGTTGAATCTACAGGGTCGAACAAAGCAAAAGTGTTGCCCGCAAGGTCGACATGCCAATTCAAATTGGGGGCAGGATCGGCGCTGCGAAGATCAGCCTCCATCGCCAACACGTTATCTTCAAATCCCCATTCATTCATTAGCCAACGGGCGCTTGAATGGACTCGAGAATTTGGATGTTCGACGAACACTGTGCTTAGTACCTCACGAAGGCCTTTTTTCTGGTCATCCAAGATTTGAAATGGTTCATACTGCCCCAGAGATAGCAGCATTCCTGCCAACACGTTCGGATCAATCTGCTTCCAATTTCGAATCTGAACTTCAAGTCGTTGGTAAGGCGTCAACGCGGGAGCCAGTCGTTCGGTAAGCTCAGATGCGACAGACATGTCGTGGCCACCAGCAAATTCCAGCCAAGACGAATCTTCTCCCAACTGAATGAGAACCGTTGCCAGATTTGATTTTTTGATCGCCAGCGGAGTTTCAGAATCGCTGTGTGGGGGCAGGGATTTTAGTTTCGCGTTCAATTGGTCGACTGCCACAGAGCGATTGATTCCAAGCGCACCGCTCAAATAGGAGATTTGCTGAGGAGTCGCATCGGGAACCAGGTCAACGAGAAACGAAACGTTGTCAGCGAACAATCGCGAAAGTACCGCCGCTGCACGTTTCGGCATCGTATCGGATTGAGCGTCGCGAGAAAGAAACGCTTTGACGAGAGTCGGCTTCAGTTTTTCGCGAACGGGTGTGACATTGCGCAACCATTCTACCATTTCAATTTCATTGATAGACGCCAAATGACTCGCAACATCGGGTGCGATCTTTTTCCAATTGGGAGAATCCGGATCGTAAAGTGCGAGTGCGGCTGCAGCTCGAAATCGTTTTCCGCTGTTCGAATTTTTGGAAAGATCAGATGTCGCATCCCACAAAGAACTTGAAAGCTCATCCTTGTGGAAGTTCAGGCATGAACGGCAAACGAAGAAATCACCAGCGTCCGAATCAAGTAAGTCTTCAACCATCGATTCGGCAAGCTGTCCTCGCGTGGACTGATCTTCCTCAAGTTCGATGATTGCCATCTTCAAGCGATGATTCGCAGCTCGATCGTTTCCGTCAGTGTTTGAAGACAGACGCTCTTTTAACATCGGCAGAATGGAATTCTTGTAGGGACGTAGCTCGCTAAAAATTCCGCCTAACGCGGATGATTCCGCAGTCGTCAATGCGTCCATCTGGGCGAAAGCACGGTTCTTTTGCGCACGATACGCTTTGACAGCAAACGAAGAAGAAACGAGAGAGCCGATTAGCAACGTCATGGCCACGGTTGCCATAAGGCCAGCAATCGCTTGATTGCGTTTTGCCCACATCCAAGTCCGTTTGAGCGTGCTGATTTTTCGCGACTCAATTGGTTCTCCGCGCTGAAATCTTCCTAGCTCATCTGAAAGTAAACCTGCAGTTGGAAGGCGGTCATCAAGTTCACGAGTTAAACACTTGGTGCAAATAATGTCCAAGTCTGGCGGCGTATCAGGTTTCAGTTTTCGAATCGAAGCCGCGTCTTTGTTGCAAATGGCAAACAGCAATTCAGATAGTTGGCCTTGAAACGGACGTAAACCAGAAACCATCTCGTAGAGCATGACTCCGAGACTCCAAATATCCGTTCTTCCGTCCGCAACGTTGGCTTTTCCTCCGGCTTGCTCAGGGCTCATATACATCGGCGTGCCAAGAATCGAGCCATCGACGGTTAGGTTGGTTTTGTCATCAATCGAACGGGCACAACCAAAATCGGCGATATGCGGGCGACCATTCGGGTCGACGAGAATATTCTCCGGTTTCATGTCGCGGTGAATAATTCCTTGTTCGTGAGCATAGTGCAAGCCATCGGC
>CAYMFZ010000250.1:0-8026 GCA_964389585.1 uncultured Pirellulaceae bacterium
GGGTTACTTCGCGTAAATGTTGTCCATAAAAAATTGTTCAACGTCTTCGCCGAAAATTCACTGTCATTGACGATCAGGATCAACGGAAACTGATTGATCGACGCATCACGCTTGAATGATTGGCAAAATTGTTCAATCGAACGAGAACTGAATTCTGGAGCGGTCACCGCCAACACACCGGGAAGGCAGACTTTGGGAGCATGGAATCCATCGGGCAGATGTAAATCGGCGGGGACTTCAGTCGGCAACTTTCGGATTGCAGGACCTGCCGCCGCGACAACGACTTTCGAGCCTTCGTTGAAACCGGATCCCGAATAGTCCAACGTATCCATCGTGGTTCGCGTTTGAAAATGCAAGTCGCGTGTCCAGTTCACCCGCTCAAGCATACGAATAAAAAACGTCTCGATGTCACTAATGTTAAGATCGCGATCACAGGCTTCGTCAATAATCCAAACATATTTCGCCAGCGACATTTGGCCTTGTCCAAGAATTGGATTGGCTTGCGTGAGCAGTTCTTGCGGTTGGGTTGTTGGCTTGTAAGGAACATAGCGTTCGCTTCCGATTGCCAGTAGCAGCGGATGAACGCCGGATGCATCGACCGCGTTAACAGCTTTGATGCCAGGCAGAACCGTTGGGATGACGGGACCCGTCAACTCATGAATCAGCTCACCGAACACAGTGTCTTCTTGAGGCGGACGACCAACGACGGTGAACGGCCAAATGGCGTCCTTGCGGTGCAAGACTTTCTCAACATTCAAGACGGGAAAGTCATGAGCGAGGCTGTAGTAACCGAGGTGGTCACCAAACGGTCCTTCAGGCAACTGGCGTTTCGGGTCGATCGTACCGACGATGCAAAAGTCGGCTTGCGAATAGATGGAGGCATAGTTTTGTTGGCGAACCATTTGAATTCTGTGCCCAGCGAGCGCACCGGCAAACGTTAGTTCCGACATGCCTTCGGGAAGAGGCATCACAGCGGCGACGGTCATGGCTGGATTGCCACCGACGAAAATGTTGACGCGAAAAGGTTGTCCGGCTTCGATGGCCGCACGATGGTGGACTCCAATGCCGCGATGAATTTGATAGTGCAAGCCAATTTCGCGATTGGGTTGATACTGGTTGCCCGAAATTTGCACGCGATACATGCCCATGTTTGACTTGTTCAAACCGGGAGAGCGAACGTCTTCGCTGTAGACTTGAGGAAGCGTAATAAAAGCGCCTCCGTCATCGGGCCATGATTTCAATTGGGGCAGGGCAGAGAGTTGCATCTCGTTTTGCAATACCGGTCCGGAGCGAACGGACTTGGGACGCATTTGAAGGGCGACGAAAGGTGCTCTCCAATACTTTAGCGGGTTCCGCATGGCCTCAGAGGGATCGACTTTAAGCTGAATCGCTTTTTGGACATTCTCAAAGGTGTCGCGAAAGATATATCTCGCTCGTTCAAGCGTGCCGAACAAGTTCGAAACCATCGGGAACTGACAATCAACTACATTGTCGAACAGAAGGGCAGGGCCACCAGAAAGGTAAACCCGGCGTTGGATTTCGGCGGCTTCAAGGTTCGCATCAATGGGCTCGGTGATGCGAATCAGGTGCCCATTTTGTTCCAAGTCATCGACGCAAGATTTAAGGTTTCGATGGCCCATTGATTGGTGAGTCCGATGATGTTGACGCAGATGTAGTTTTTACCGCAAATAGCGTTTGTTTATTAACGCAAAGTGGCGTTTCAGAACATTCGATTCACGCCCGAACCATTTTACTTGTCGCCGCGTCAAGACATAATGTCTGGACATCAACAAAGTATCGACGCAGTTGAGCTTGGGAACGAGTACCACTCACGCAAAAATTTACAGATGATCAAAGTTAAGTAAATACATGTCTGCAATTGTCGGAATTGATTTAGGAACTACAAACTCTGCCGTCGGCGTGATGGTCGATGGTCAGCCGGTTTTGATTCCCAATGCGGTTGGTTCAAATTTGACGGAATCGGTTGTTGGAATTGATGAGTCCGGTGAGATTCTCGTCGGAAGCGCGGCGAAAGAGCATCAAGTCCTTCATCCTGAAAAATGCGTTTCCTGTTTCAAGCGACAAATGGGAACGGATTGGCAGATTAATATTGGTAAGCATCAATTCTCCGCCATGCAGCTTTCGAGTTTCGTCCTCAAGTCCCTTAAGAGCGACGCGGAGACTTACCTTAAAACGGAAGTTGATCGCGCGGTCATCACGGTGCCCGCTTATTTTAACAATCAGCAGCGACAGGCGACGATCGAAGCCGGAAAACTTGCGGGCTTCAAAGTCGAGAGAATCATCAACGAACCAACGGCCGCCGCGTTGGCTTATGGCGTCCATGAAACAGATTCTGAAAAGACGATTGCGGTTTTCGATCTAGGTGGCGGTACGTTTGACATTTCGATCGTTGACTTTTTCGAGGGTGCGGTTGAAGTTCGCGCATCTGCTGGCGAAGCAATCTTGGGTGGCGAAGATTTTACAAAAGCATTGGCGCGTTCGGTCCTTGCCAGCCGTTCGATCATGTTTGAACACGCTGAGATCAAGTCGCCTGCGATGGTCTCACGACTTGTTCAACAATGCGAGAAAGCCAAACGCTCACTTTCGAAAAATGAAACGACTGAAATTCTAGTGCCCGATGAGAAAGGCAACTTGGACGCCGATGGTGAAAAGTTCTCCGTTGACCGAGAGATGCTGGGAATGTCGTGCAAGCCTTTAACGGATCGGATTGGAATTCCAGTTCGGCGTGCGATGGGCGACGCGAAGATTGCTCGGCAAGATTTAAACCAAGTGATTCTCGTCGGTGGCGCAACCAGAATGCCTTTGATTATTCAGATGGCCAACGAGTTTTTTGGACAGCACCCGACGGGTGAAATTAATCCTGACGAAGTCGTTGCACTGGGCGCGACGATTCAGGCCGGCTTGATTGATGACGACGCAGCATTGGAAGACATGGTGGTCGTCGATGTTTCGCCATTCACGCTCGGTGTTGAGATTACAAAACAGTTGGGGCATGAGAATCGCGAAGGATACTTTCTTCCGATCATCAATCGCAACACAGTTATTCCGACTTCGCGTACTCATTCATTGGCGACAGTCGCGCCGAATCAGGAGTACATAACGTTGAATGTCTACCAGGGCGAGAGCCGGATGGTCAAAGATAATGTGCTGTTGGGTGAGTTGAGCGTGTCGGGAATTCCCAAGGGCCCGGCCGGACAGGAAATCGAAGTTCGTTTCACCTACGACAGTAACGGTGTATTGGAAGTCGAAACAACGGTCGTCAAGACAAAGCAGAAAAAGCGATTGGTGATCACCAAGCACGCCAATCACTTGAGCGAGAAAGAGTTGAAGAAAGCGTTGTCTTCGATGGCAAAATTTAAGATCCACCCGCGCGAGAAAACCGCGAACCGATTTGTGCTCAAGCGTGCCGAACGACTGTTTCAAGAGTTGCCTTCGTTCTTGCGCGATCAACTCGGAATGTACCTCGACGTATTCGAGTCGGCGCTCGACTCGCAGAATCCGCAGGAAATTGACGAGGTGCGGAATCAGTTGGAGATTTTTCTTTCCGTACACGATCCAATCGACGATGACTCGTCTAACTCAGACGATTAAGAGGCATTTGTGGACAACAAATCTGTCGATCCTGTGAGTGAATCCATCGAAAAGCAAGCGTTGACTTGGGCTTTTGCTGAGTTGGAATTGGAGTCATTCCAAGAGTTGGAAGAGAGCGAGTTCCGTCGCGCGGCAATGGCCTCGTTCTTCAACAATTTGAGATCAAACGATTTTTATGCCGAGGAGGAATCTGCCGAAGCCGTCGAAGTCGTTTGTGGCAAGTCGCCCTATCTCGTGCCGGGATTCACGAAGCATCAAAAAGAACAACAATTAGCGTTGCTGGATGACGTCGTTGAATGGTTTGCCAATAAGTTGGGTGAGCAAGACACGGCGGATTTGCGCGACCAACTCGATCTCAAGCTATCGGAGTTTAGCTCTCAGGCTTCGTTGAGTGATGTGAGGAATTACGCGAGTCAAATTCATTTGGCGGCGCAAGCGATTGAAATGTCAAGTCAAGAAAGCAGTCGTGCAGCTCAAAGCATCGCGCGGGCCGTTTTCCAAATCGCCGCAGTCCGATCGACCAAGCGTCGTCAAACAAGAAGTCGCCTCGTTCGCAGACTTCACAATGAGTATTCGCGCACGGAATTGGTCGAAGGGAAACGTGTCCTCGCGCGGAAGTACAAAATTCCAAACGATTCCTTTCATCGTCCCTTTCTCAATTTGTTGACTTGGGAAGACGACCACGCTGAGGAGTTTCGAATTGCACCACCTGTCGCATCAAACACACAAACCGTTGTCGCTTATTCCAAGAATTTTGGGGTTGCCAGTCCGGCTGGTTCAGCCGGAGCCAATTCGAATCAATCGAACTGGGGTTGGCTCGCGTTTGTCATTTTCTTTGCCGGGATTGGAATTGCTTCAGGATGGTTCTTCGATTCCAAGAAAGACAGTCAGAACAACGTGACCCCCAGTCAGTTTCCACCTAAGGTTGCAGTGATCGTCTTTGACAAGGATGATCCAAATAAGTACGCAGTTGAATTCGTTTCAATGGCTGAATCTTTTGGCAGAACTACAGTACTCGAAGTTTCTGAAGAACACCCAGGTCCATTTGTTTATGTGCAGTTGAGTGAGATCAATCGTGATCCTGCGGAAGAGAAGAAAGTTTCAGAAAAGCGGCAGGCGTTGGAAGATTTGTTGAATGGTAAAGGTGCGTCAAACAAAACCAAAGTAGAACCCAAAAAAGTTGTCAAACCGCCCGTTGAAAAAACTGATCCAATAAAATTTCCTGAACTGGTTCCTCCCGAGATTATCGAGGCGAGGAAAAAAGCGATTGAGCAAGCCAATCGAAGAAACGCAGGTTTCGGAAAATCGAGAGAGTCAGGGGACGGATCAAACAAATGACAGATCTACCCGAAGACTTGAACCGTTGGCCCAGCGATCCATTCGCCGTTTTGAACTTGGACAGATCGGTGGATGCGCGCACGGCGAGACGGGCTTATTTTAAGCTGGTTCGTAAGTATCAACCGGATCGTTTTCCTGCTGAATTTCAAAAAGTTCGTGAGGCCTATGAGTATGTTGAAAACTGGCTGAAGTGGCAGCAGCCCGACGTGACCAACGAAGTGAATGGCTTGCCAGAGTCGGATGATGCCGACAGCCCTGGTATGCGGGGCGAGAACTCGGTCGACGAAACTGGACGCACTGAATCCGCTGAACCCTTTGATTCGATTGAACCCTTTGATTCGGAAAAGGACTTGGGCGGAATTAGTGTTCCCAGCCCGTTTCGTTCCGATCCGTTCGATCAGTTTGTTGAGTCGCTTGAATCGGGGGAGATGGCTGCTGCAGTTGCGTTAGTGAATCGAGTCGATCCTTCTTCTGGGCCAGCGGAAACCGCCAAGGTCTATTTGTCGAAGTACTATCTTTCTCGCTTTTTGTCGGACGACTCTATCAAAGATGAAGCTGAATCGGGCTCTTCGGTGGAGCAAAATCGCGTATCGTGGCTGCTGAAATCGATGGCGTCTTCGGAACTCTGGACAGGCGCGATGGCTCAGTTAAGAACTGAATTCGATCGCAACTATCGATTGGCAACTTGCACGAGCATGAATGATTGCCTTGATCGACTCAGCGATTGTGCGAATCTTGCGGAACTCTACCGCTTACGGTGGGAAGCGATCGGGCATCATGATGTGCAGGTTGTAATCGACGATATAGAAAAGCTACAGCCTCGTTCGCTTGAGTTTGGAAACCGCAGTGTTTGGCTTAACTTGATTGCCGAATCGATGAACTACACAGTTTGGCACCAAGACAACAAGTCATGCGTAAAACACAATCGGGAGTGTTGGCAAGAGATCTCGGAAAGCGAGCAGGCTTGGACCGCAGATTCAGTAGAGTTATTGATCCTTGCCGCCGAAGAGTGGAAGCAGATTCAGGGATGGTTCAAATGGTCGTCTGTTATTCCTTGGGCGCGTTGTACTTTGCCGGAGTCGATGAAAAGAATTTGGTCGCCGGTTGCCAAAGAGATTGCCGTTGATCCACGTGAGTCGTTGACGAGTTTAAATCTTCGTTTTCAAAACTCGTCAATCGCGATGGCAGTGTTTGAAGAAGGGTTGCAGCGATTCGCGCGATTGAATTCCAATTCAGAATCGAGTCATGAGGAAACGTGGGAAGAGACGCGTGATTTGGTGGCTTGCTATTTCCAAAGTGCTTCCCGAACCGATTACGTTTCCAATCGAATTCCAATGATGGAGTTCTGCATTTTGAATCAACTTTCGCCAACGAGTTTCGCCCGCGCCGCAGATACTTTTCTTTCCTCCGATTGCACGATCGGATGGTCGGATTTGGTGCAGAGTGATGGCCCGCTGTGGTGTGTGGTAAACGCCTGTCAGGCTATGAATTGGTAGGGCTATGGAACGTTTGTTTTGGATAGTTGCTTTGGAAGTCGGCATTTTGAAAATTTGAAATTTGAAATCTGAAATCTGAAATCTGAAATCTGAAATCTGAAATCTGAAATCTGAAATCTCCTACTTTTTCTTTTTGGCTTTCTTCTTGCTCGTCGGCTTGGGCTTCAGCGAATAACCATTGTCCAAGCACTTCACAAAAAGCACCTTCAACTTTCGTTTGTTATTGAGAATCGAATCCGGGACGACAACGTAATCCTTCATCACCGTCCCATGTTGAATGCAAACACAATCCTCATGTTGCGCAAGAAACTTCTCACGATCGGCTTTGGCCAAACGCAAAGCCAACTGATCATCGCTGGTCAAAAAGCAAATCATGTTGCCGTTGACGGCGCAATAAGAACTTTTCGCCCCCTTGATTTCGAGGTCTTCGATAGGAGCGACTAACAACTCGAAGGCCTTCAGTGTCTTGGATGATTCGGTCGGTTTTTTCCTGCCCATTTGGTCTCCACAAGATTTGGACTTGCCGATTACCCCGACGACCCGCCAAGTAGAAAGCACTTCAGTTGTGCCGTTAAGTTTTACCAAAACGGCATTGCCACTCTGGACCGAAGCATTTCAGCAGTATTTTAAACGCATTTAAATGCAACATCTTGCCCACGCTTAGTTTAGCACCCTATGATGGCAGCTTGCCTTGGTCACGTTCTATCTAGGATGGGTTTATAGACGTTCCTTGGAAGTTCATTTCCATAGTTAAAGTGAGGAGTTCCTAGATGGGTTTCATTCAAGATTTTAAAGATTTTGCCTTCAAGGGTAATTTGATTGATATGGCGGTTGGTATCGTCATGGGTGGTGCCGTTGCTGCGATTGTGAAATCGTTTTTAGACAACATTATCATGCCGCTGATCGCGAGTGTATTCAATGTTCCAGACATGGCTTCTTTGAAGCATCCGTTGGGCACGAACGCTGAGGGAGAAGAAACCTTTTTGATGTGGGGGAGCTTCTTGCAGAATACTTTGGACTTCGTAATTCTTGCGTTTGTGATCTTCGTTGCGTTGAAGATTGCTGCGAAGTGGATGAAATCAGCCGAAGAAGATGCTCCAACGCCTCCCGATATCGAGTTGCTGACTGAGATCCGCGACGCATTGAAGAAATAACGTTCTTCCACGACTAAAAAATCAAGGCACACCAAAATTGGTTGTGCCTTTTTTCTTGCGCTCATTCGCCACCGGAAATGGGACTCGGCGGCGCGACTGGCGATTGTTTCACTTTTCGTTTTGCAAGCCATCGGGGTTCGGCGGCACGGCATGAGGTTTCACCCAACTCGGTTCCCGTTCGCGACTTGATGTTTCGCTTGGAAGCTTCAGTCGAATTGGTTCGAGTCTGACTTTTGGGGTGTCTGGTTTAAGCGTCATGCCAACCAGAATGTGATCTCATCGAGTCTCGTCCATTATTGTGGCATTTCACTCCGTGAAATAGCGCCGGTTCCGAGCGAAGCGACAGAGTGCTTTTTCCGGAGTCAGATAGGTAGAGAAAGACAACCTTGTGCACTGACCTTGGCTTCGCCTCAGGTCTGGCGCTGT
>CAYMFZ010000251.1:0-2416 GCA_964389585.1 uncultured Pirellulaceae bacterium
GCGAATCCCACTACGATGATCGCACGATTTTAGGTTTTGAAATGTCCTCTAGATTCGGATGAGCCTGATTGTAATGCAATTAAGATGCCCATTCATTGCGATGAATTCGTTGCCTTCCTAAAACTGGCTTGCTGGCTTTCAAGTCATTAGATAGCTGCTCGCCTCTGCAACCACTTTCCCTTCCCACAAGCGGTTCGTCAAAGCGGAACTAATGACCAAGTTTACACTTGCGAAGCATGCCCATGACAAGCGTGAGGCACGGCACCCAGTGATTCAGTCAAACCAGGTCTGACGAGCGAACAGTGTGCGGGTTTTGTCATGATCGAGCGGAATCGCGCGCCGAAGAATCGTTCGCTCACGTCCCAGTTCTAGTCTAAATAGCCCAAACGCCTCGCTCTCGGCACGGACTTGCGAAACCCAAGTCTGGCATTGTTTTTGCTTATTGTTTTGCCTCAACGTCAATCATTAACAACTCAAACAATTGGAAAACCGATGAACTCTGTCTTAATCGCTTGGATCGCATCAATGGCTGTTTGCAGCATCTACACCTTTATCCTGCCGGCTTGGGATGCCAACTTAGAACGCCGCAAGCGAACAAATTCAACGTCGCCTGCCCGACAGACTTTCTCGCGCGGGAACCATGCCCACCCGGCAGCGTAGGCATCGAATGCAACATTGAATTTTCACCGTCAAAAACGGGAAACCTGAATTGCCTTAAAGCGATACACTGCAAGAGCTATAATCTGTTGGAGTAAGTTTTGAGCAGAATCTATTGAGGTAGTTCGTGTCGGACAAAGTCTATCGAATATTGATTGTCGATGATGACCAAGACATTCTTGCGAATCTTTCTGATATTCTTACGGATCTCGGATACGACATTGATACCGCCATCGATGGAGAATCAGCCATCCTAAAGATAGAAAGGCTTTGTCCGAATTCAGACGATTGTCGATTCGATTTATGTCTTCTCGATTTCAACATGCCTGGCATGGATGGTGTCGAACTCTACCAGAAAATTTTGGAACACAATCCGAAACTCCGCGCGATCATGATTACAGCTTACGCGGGTGATAATGGAATCCAACGCGCAGTCGAGGCGGGGACTTGGAAAGTCTTATACAAGCCGGTGGATATTCGGCAACTACTCGAAACAATCACCGAAGCAACAACGGGCGATTAGTTACTCAATCACGATTGAATAGACGATTGAACCAACGACAGGGCAGATCCTAAAGTCAGCCACTCGAACATGCCTGAAAACTTTTCCATCCTGATTGTTGAAGATGATGATGACGCTCGCGCCAACATGGAAGACGTGTTGTCGTTGGACGGCTACCGAATTGAAACAGCGTCTCATTGTTTGCCAGCGATAAACGCGATCGAATCCAAACACTTTGATGCCGTCATCATCGACTGGCGACTTCCTGATGGAAACGGAGGCGACTTGATTCAAATCGTCAAACGAGAAGTCCCCAACTCTCCGGTGATTGTGGTCACTGGTTTGCGTGAGTTCGACACCGCGGTTAAGGCTCTACGAGAAGGCGTCTACGACTTTCTAACCAAACCAATTAATCCAGATGCGTTGCGTGGGCTTATCACTCGGCTCGTTGAACGCAAAATGCACCTGTTTGAAATCGAGTCAGCCCAGTCGAAACTCGTCGCGAATGAAAGACTTGCCGCCATCGGTCAAATGGTTGCTGGCCTTGCACACGAAAGTCGCAATGCGTTTCAGCGTAGTCACGCATGTCTCGCCGAGCTAACACTTGATTTGCAAGAAATGCCAGAGAGCCTGAAACTTGTTCATCGAGTTCAAAAAGCGCTTGACGACCTCAACTTCCTCTTAGAAGAAGTACGCGTCTATTCCGCGCCGATCAATTTGGAACGACGAACATGTGACTTAGAGTCGTTAATCAAAGAGACGTGGCAAAAAATTCAAGACGCAAAACAATGGGCGGTCACTCCCGAATTCCAAATTCGATTGAACGACAACACGCCGAAATCTATTTTTGCTGATCGCAACCGCTTGCAACAAGTCATTCGAAATTTGTTGGAAAATGCGAGCTTCGCCGCGGGCGAATCTGGAAGAATTCAAGTCGACTTAAGTCAAGAATCCAATTCCGGAAATGAGCGAGTTGTGGTTAGTGTTTCGGATAGCGGAGACGGTGTAGCGCCGGAGAACCGTGAAGAAATTTTCGCACCCTTCTTTACTACGAAGACCAAGGGCACTGGACTCGGGCTGGCGATTAGTCGGCGAATCGCAGAATCTCATCAAGGAAGTCTCGCAGTTACCGAATCAGATATTGGAGGGGCCAAATTCATTCTGGCAATTCCAATCGAAAAAGAAAAAAAGAAAAGCGACTTACCCTAGAGGACATTTCAAAACCTAAAATCGTGCGATCATCGTAGTGGGATTCGC
>CAYMFZ010000251.1:2426-7974 GCA_964389585.1 uncultured Pirellulaceae bacterium
GAGCTGGGACTTCTGGCGAAGTCCACTACAGGTTTTGAAATACCCTCTAGTCGTCCCGCACATCACGAATTTGTGCTGGTACTTGATACAGTAAAGTTGATACTTTGTTAAGCAATCGTTGATTGGAAGAGAATGTCCGATACGCACCAATCGAAGTCCAAGACTGACATCACGGCAATCGACATCGACTTATTGTTGGTCGACGACGAAACAGACTTTCGCGAATCCGCTTGCCGGTACTTGAAACGAATTGGGTTTCGAGTTGACGAAGCAGAAGACGGTGAAGAGGCCCTTAACATTACCGTCAACAAGAACTTCGATGTTGTGATTCTTGACATACACATGCCCGGGATGTCCGGCATCGAAGTTCTCAAGGGATTAATGCAACGCGAGTCGCCCCCCAAAGTCATCATGCTGACCGGGGGTGGAACGATCGAGAATGCAGTCGAATCCATCAAGCTAGGTGCGTACGATTTTTTGACGAAACCTGCCAAACTTGACGACCTCACCCGCTTGGTAAAACGAGCGTGCGAAACTCAAGAATTAGAAAAGGAAAACAGGCAGCTCAAGGAATACATCAAACGCCAATCCCATTCGGCGGACATGATCGGAAAGTCTCCGGCGATGCAAGAAGTCTTTCGGCTGATCCAGCGAACAGCCTCCTCGGACAAACCGGTTTTGATTCAAGGCGAAAGTGGAACAGGAAAAGAACTGGTCGCCCGCGCGATTCATAAATCAAGCCTGCTCGCGGACAAGCCTCTCGTCGTTGTCAACTGTGCGGCACTGCCTGACCAATTGCTCGAAAGCGAATTGTTTGGTCACGAGAAAGGATCGTTCACTGGAGCCGTGGCTGCCAAACCCGGTCTGTTTGAAATCGCTGACGGCGGAACCCTGTTGATTGATGAGTTCGGTGAAATGAGTGGCGCACTTCAGGCAAAACTACTTCGCGTACTCGAAGACGGATCCATGCGTCGCGTTGGATCGGTAACTGAACGCAGAGTAAAGGTGCGCGTGATCGCCGCGACGAATCGTGACTTAGAACAAGAAGTTAAAGACAAAAAATTTCGGGAAGACCTATATTATCGAATCAATGTTTTGGGCATTGATTTGCCACCGCTACGGCAGAGAACAGGCGATATCGAATTGCTTGTCCAAAAATTCGCAGGCGATGACTGGACGGTGGACCAGGAAGTAATGGATCGGGTTAACAGTTACAGTTGGCCAGGAAACGTTCGGCAATTGCAAAACGCAATTGAACGAGCGAAAGTGCTCGCGGAAAATGATCGCATCGAACTGAAAAACTTACCAAGTGCGATTGTTAAAGCAGAAATCGCTCCCGTTGCCACGTCGTTAAATAGAGATGGAGTCGATTTAGAAACTTTAAACAAACTCCACGTCACGCAAACCTATGAGCGTTGCGCCAAAAACAAAACGAAAACCGCTCAAGCACTTGGCATCAATCGCAGATCGTTCTACCGACTGCTTGAAAAATTCGAAATCGAATAGAAATCGAATAGACGTGGCTCGACACAGACATGCTGACGTTGGATCTCGGGGGAATTCGTTTTCCAAAGGAGCGTTGTGCTCGTATTCTTCGAGGAGAATTGACTTGCTGGTTCAAGCAGAACAAACTGTATCTGAGCGATTCTAAAGTTTGTGCAACAATCCTTACGCGTTCGAAATCGCTTCTTTCACAACGCCATCATTTCTAAAGAATTAAAATGAGTAGACTCTTGGCCACTCGACGTATTCGGCAAACACAAGCTCCTAAATCGTTCTCATGGATTGTGCTTCGCCTATCGACTTCACTGGCGATTTTAGTTTCGATGATCGCGCAAGCCGTTCTTGTTGACACAGCTTCGGCTCAATCAGGTGATCGCCCGAACATCATCGTGATCATGTCCGACGATATGGGCTACTCTGACATCGGTTGTTACGGCAGTGAAATTCAAACGCCTGTTCTCGATAACCTTGCGTCCAACGGACTTCGTTTCACCCAGTTTTATAACACCGGTCGTTGCTGCCCAACGCGAGCAAGCTTGCTGACCGGTCTTTATCCTCATCAAGCCGGCATTGGCTGGATGATGTCGGATCAAAAACTTGATGGCTACCGCGGCGATCTCAACCGGAATTGCGTCACGATCGCCGAAGCCCTCAAGCCCGCCGGCTATGCGACTTACGCCGTTGGCAAATGGCATGTGACGAAACACACTCACGCGACGACGGACGACAAAAAATTCAATTGGCCACAACAACGTGGCTTTGAGAAGTACTACGGCATCATCAATGGCGCTAGTAGTCTTTGGGATCCGAATTCGCTCGTTCGCGGAAATGAACTTACGACTTGCGTCAACGATCCGGATTATCAACCGGACGAACCCTATCACTTTACTGACGCGATTAGTGACAACGCGACGAAGTTTATCAACGACCACGATTCCGATAAACCATTCTTCATGTACGTGGCCTACACCGCGGCGCACTGGCCAATGCACGCTCGACCCCGTGACATAAAAAAATACGAAGGCAAATACGATGGTGGCTACGAACCAATCCGAAGAGCGCGACTAGAAAAGATGAAATCTCTTGGCGTGATTTCGCCTGATGCTGAGATTAGCAACGTCGTTGGCGATTGGGACTCCGTTCCCGACAAAAAATGGGAAGCCGATTGCATGGAAGTCTACGCCGCGATGATCGATCAAATGGATCAAGGCATCGGGCGAATCGTGAAGGCACTCAAAGACAAAAACCAATTGGACAACACACTGATTCTGTTTCTCGAGGACAACGGTGGCTGTGCGGAGACGGCGGGACGAAATCCCGACCCGGCGAAACGCATCGCCAAACTAGACATGCCGTCGATGAAACCGATTCCCAAGGATCTCGTTCATTATCAAGACAGTGTGCCGAAACAGACACGAGATGGCTGGCCTGTTCGGCGTGGCCATGTCAGCCCGGGCCCAGCGGATACTTATATCGCTTATGGAAAAAATTGGGCCAACGTTTCCAACACGCCACTCCGCGAATACAAGCACTGGGTCCACGAAGGCGGGATTTCAACTCCGCTGATCGCTCATTGGCCCAAGGGATTCGAAGCAAGAAACGAACTTCGCTCCGAGCCGTCACATTTGATCGACATCATGGCAACCTGTTTGGATGTTGCCGGTGCAAAGTATCCGACTGAATTCGCGGGCAATCGAATCAAGCCGCTTCAGGGAAAAAGCCTTACTCCAGTCTTTCGAAAAGAAGCTTTCGAGCGCGAAGCGATTTACTGGGAACACGAAGGCAATCGAGCCGTCCGTTTTGGCGATTGGAAACTTGTCGCCAAAGGCCAAATGCGCGACCGCAGCCAGCCCGTTCAATGGGAGCTTTACAACATCGCTCAAGATCGAAACGAAAACAACGACTTGATAAAAGAAGAAGACGAGTTAGCGAGCAAACTAAAAAAGATGTGGCAAGTTTACGCCGAAAGCTGCGACGTCTTCCCTGCTCCAGTCAAGAAAAAGAAGAACCAGAAACATTGATCTATCGAGATTGCAATGTCGAATTCAATTGCGAATTCGCATGTTCAGTTTCAAATCCATCGTTCAGTCGCGGATCCGAATGTTCAGGTCGAATGCATAGTTCAATTGCGGATGTGTGTTGTGTTCAATCACAGATATAGTGTTCTGCGGACAAAATGTTCCGTCGTGGATATGTCCAATTTTCAGTCGCGGAGCGACGGCACGCGATAGCCTTGGGTTTCAACCCAAGGTTGGTATCAACCCATCAAACGAGTCGCGGAGTGACGGCACGTGGAAGGTTCGCCGAAACGGCAAGCAACTCAACCAACAACCTCCGCATCAAAAACAAACTTCGGATCGAACGTAATCTTGTGTTTCTTGATGATTGCAAAATACTCGTCTTCGAACGTTTGCTTTTGGTGATGAGCTTCTTGATTCTCAATATATCGTTTTACTATTTCGGACTGAGACTCGCTTACGGAAAACGCGCCATAACCTCGTTGCCAACTAAATTTGGCTTCGACTTTGTTATTGGCATTTATCCAACGCGACGAATTGCCTTTCACCAATTTCACGGTATCCGCAATTGCGCAAGATGGGTGGACTTTCAACAACAGATGAATGTGGTCTTCAATTCCACCCGCTTTAAGCAATACACATTTGTGTTCGCGAACGATGCCACCAATGTTGGCATAGAGCTCGTCACGCCAACTGGCATTTAGCAATTTGAAACGGTTTTTCGTGCTGAAGACGACGTGAATCAAGAGACCGTGATGGGTTGATGGCATTGATGCTCCTTTGCAAGTTTGATGCCTCGTGCCGTCGCGTCCGCGACTCTTTGATTTTGGAAATTTACCTTGGGTTGAAACCCAAGGCTATCGCATGACGTCGCTTCCGCGACTCAAACGCCTAAAAACCTGCCCACAATTTGGGCCTACCCCAAATACGAATCTGAGCGCCGACCCAAATTCTTCATTTCCAAATTTCCAAATTTCCAAATTTCCAATTTCCAATTTCCAAATTTCCAATTTCCAAACTCTTACTCTTCAACCCTACTGCTCCGACAAAATCTTGAGCGAAAACGTTTCCCCCTCAACTCATATACAAACAACTCACATCGTCTCCTGAATGCTCACCGACGTTGGCCGCCCGAGGACAATATGGTCCAGCACGTCTATCCCGATTAGCTTTCCCGATTCAGTCAACCGTCTCGTGACCGCAATATCCTCACGACTGGGAGTCGGATCACCCGAGGGATGATTGTGGACGAGAATCACAGACGAAGCCGCGTCCTTGATCGCGGCGCGGAAGACCTCGCGGGGATGGACGAGACTTGCGTCTAACGTCCCGACGGTAATTTGATGTGTGTCGATGACTTGGTTTTTTGTATCGAGCGTAACGATATGAAACTCTTCCTGTTTTGCATCGGAAACAAGCCTCGAAAAGAACTTTTGGCAAAACTCGATGGCATCGGAGCTTGATGAAATTTTGACCGTGATTTTGTCGTCAGAAAGTGCCGCCACTCGGCGACCCAACTCGACGCCTGCCATGATTTGACAATAGGCCGTCTTCTCGACCGCGCCGCTAATCTCTTTCAGCTCGGCCCGACCCGCCGCCGGCAAATCTTCCAATCGACCATCGAAAGCCTTCGCAACTTTTTGGCCTGCCATCACTGCGGATTCACCTGGCCGACCGCTGCGAACGAGGATCGCAATCAATTCAGAATTGGTCAGATGCTCAACGCCACGAGCAAGTAGCTTCTCTCGTGGGCGTTCCTGCTCGGGTGATTCTTTGATTTGAGTGCCGAAAAGTTTCTCATCCAGCCAGCGGTTGATCGAGAACTCTCGGGCTTGGTTCCAGCGAAAGGACTTGCTCGATTTGCTTTCTCGAACGACCCAGCCATTTTTCTCAAGGTCATGAACAATTCGCGTAATGAATCCGGGCAGTTCAGGAAGACAGGCTTCTTTGACTTCACTCAATTCGAATTCCGCCTGAGCCACGGCGCACTCAATCACGGATTTGTATCGCGCGTAACGCTTGGATGC
>CAYMFZ010000252.1:0-7961 GCA_964389585.1 uncultured Pirellulaceae bacterium
AAACCGGCTCTTTTCATTGTCAACGATTCGTCCCGTTACCTCGGCACGCAACCTGCGTTATCATCGTGGGCTATGAACAACGAAAAAATTTCCAACACCCTTTCACAGCTTGCGGACCTCCTTGAATTCACTGGCGCGAACGCGTTCAGATTGCGAGCTTATCGTAACGGGGCACGGCTTATCAAAGAGCTACCTGATTCCATTGCTTCAATGATTGAAGCCGGAGAGGATTTGACGAAGCTTGATGGAATCGGCAAAGGCGTATCAGAAAAATGCCATGAGCTTGTGGAAACTGGCAACCTCAAACAGCTTGATGAGATCCTGGAAACGGTTCCTCGAACGGTTCTTGATCTTTTAAAGGTCCCCAAACTTGGGCCGAAAAAGTGTGCAGCATTATTCAACGAGATGGGAATCGAAACACTCGACCAGCTAAAGGCGGCTTGCGAAGCCGGAGAAGTCCGCGCGCTATCCGGCTTTGGGGAGAAGACGGAAAAGGCAATCCTAGAAGGGATTTCGATTGCCGCCGCCGCGAACGAAAGAATTCTGTGGGCCAATGCAGACAAGATTGTCCAACGACTGCGCGAACATATGTCGGACTGTAAACAAGTCAAACAACTTGAGTTTGCAGGCAGCTACCGACGTGGAAAAGAAACAGTTGGCGATCTCGACATGCTGGTTGATTCGACCAAAAGTGACGCCGTCATGGATCACTTTGGAAAGTTTGACGAGATCACGTCGGTTATCGTTCGTGGCGAAACCAAAATGTCAGTTCGATTGGATAACGAGTTCCAAGTCGACTTGCGGGTCGTTCCAAAAAAATCGTTTGGCGCAGCGCTTCAATATTTCACCGGCTCAAAAGACCACAACGTTTTGATTCGTGGTAGAGCAAAACAAATGAAGCTAAAAATCAATGAATGGGGCGTCTATGACACAAGCTCCGATACAGAAGAATGGGTCGCGGGAAAAACAGAAGCCGAAGTTTATAAGACTTTGAATCTCCCCTATTTCGAACCAGAGATTCGAGAGGCACGACGAGAATTAGATTGGGCTGACAAAAACCAATTGCCCGAGTTGGTCGTGCTCGAAGATATCGTGGGCGATTTGCACATGCACACCACCGCAACCGATGGCAAGGCTTCAATCGAAGAGATGGCAGATGCGGCTCGCGCAAGGGGATTGAAATACATCGCGATCACGGATCACTCGCAACGTGTTGCCATGGCCAATGGACTCGATGACAAACGCGCGTTGGCTCAATGGAAAGAGATCGATAAAATCAACAAGGCTGCGGTGGATGACTTTTTGATTCTCAAAGGAATCGAGTGCGACATTCTTGAAGCGGGTGGGATGGACCTGCCCGATAAAGTTCTCGCCAAAGCGGACTTTGTAATTGCGAGCGTCCACTACGGTCAAAATCAATCGCGTCAACAAATCACTGATCGAATTACTGGTGCTTTGGAAAACCCACACGTGTCGATGCTCGCCCATCCAACTGGCCGGTTGCTTAACAAACGCGAAGCCTATGAAGTCGACATTGATGCCGTTTTCCAATCGGCGAAGGCCAACAAAAAACTTGTCGAGCTGAATGCGAATCCGATTCGATTGGACTTGAATGATGTCTATTTGCTCGCGGCCAAAACGCATGGCATTCCAGTTGTGATCAACACAGATGCTCATCGGATTAAAGGTCTGGACAACATGAAGTATGGCATCAAGCAGGCGAGACGTGGATGCTTGACCGCAGATGATGTCGCCAACACTCGCGATTGGAAACAGTTAAAAAAGCTGATTGGCTAAGATGAATGATTCATTGCCCAGGCGCTCAGACGTCACGGCTTACCTCGTGAATCTTATAACTGGACAAAGGTCTATTTTCGCTTCTCAGTTAATCTCAGATTTTGAAGGTTGCCAATTGTTCTTGAAAAGCCAATTGTCTCTTGAGCCTAACAACCGGAATAATCGACAAGAACGAATGTTTACGTTGCCAAACCGAATTCGTGGCTAGAATGGATGTGTCCCGAATTGAATCTTCTCGATCGAGCCCACTATGAAATTGCTTACACGAACGAAGTCTTCCAGTCGAACTAAAACTGTTTTGTATGGCAGCTTGATTGCCGGATTGATGTGCTTCACCAATCCAGTCGTCGCGCAAAAATCCTCAGTCAAATTCAACCGAGGCGCGCAAGGCAACTCAGGAAAAGGAATCAAGAGTAACTCAGGCAAAGGAGTGAAGTCTTATGGCAGTCAATCTCGCGGCTCGAAAGGGCACACTTTTTCGACCAAGAGCGTTCCAAGTGGTTCTTCAAGATCCAGTTATCGCCCAACCACGAAGCAGAAATCGCACAGCGGTCATTCGTTTCACCGACGTCGACAAAGTTCTAGCGTTCAAAACTTTAACAATCATTTTGGCCATTCGCACAATTCGAACTTGCGTAGCCATAACTCGAACTACCGAAGTTACCCATCAAATTTCCGCAGCCAACGCTCAACTTACTTGAACATCTCACCGTATGGCGTTGGCTTGAACTACAACACTTACGGTGGTCGGTACGGCGGAATTTCGACTTACTATCGACCGACCTATAGTCAGCTTGGCGGAGCGATTGGATCGAGCTATGGCTACAACTCAGTGTACGCCTACCCGACCTACGCCAATCCTAATTTGCCTGTTGTTCCCAGCTATTCGCAATCAAGCTACCCCCAAACCTACTCTCAACCGCAACTAGTACCTGGCCTGAGTTCGACTGATGCGATTGCGGCATCAAGATTACTGACTGAACCTTCGGGAAACTCTACAAGAATCGCCAACGAACACTTTCCAAATGTACCAACATCAGCCGCTGCCCGAAGTCTCCAACAAAAGGCGGAGCAAGCTTTTCGTTCTGGAGATTACTCCAGCGCAGATCAGTTGGTTCAGCAAGTGCTTAGACTTGATAGTAATAACGGTCGTCTCTTGCTATTTGCTTCCCAAGCCAGTTTCGCGATCGGCGATTACTCTCGGGCGGCCAACCAAATTGAGCAAGCGACTTCGATTCTGCCGTCAGATGAATGGGATTTCGTTGTTGGGAACTTTCGATCCTACTACGGTCGAAACGATTACGTTTCGCAGACGAATCGTCTAAATCAACATCTAACTCAACAGCAAACCGACTCTTTGGCCTATTCTCTACGAGGCTACCACTATGGAGCATTAGGTTACACGGAACATGCATCAAGAGATTTGGAACGAGCCATCTCACTGGATCCCAACCAAATCCTTGCCAAGCGATTGCTTTCTGCTTTTGGCTTGAATCCCATCGCGATTGACCCAACAGAAATTCAAGCACCGATCCCGTCGGAAATTGCACCGATGAAACTTCCAGGTACGGAAAATGTCATTCAGTTGGTTCCGCAGTTTACTGAAACGGAACTTGAGAATGCGATTCCGATCGAGGGTGGCACGACCGACTCAGGAAAATCAATTCTGATTGACGGCCCAACCAAATAGGCTGAGCGGCCAAGTGCTTTCACTTCCAAGAAGTGCTTTTTAAAATTGCTTACTCGATAACCAAGACACCGGCGTTCGTCGCCAACTCTTCGAAGATACTGACCAGTTGCGAAACGTTTGCCGCATGGAGATGCCGACCTTTTCCGATCGTCGCTACTGTCTCCATCGCGACTTGATCGGCACCATCACCAAACGTAATCGTATAGATGACAGTTTCGGGATATTGACTCATGACAGTGTTCGCCGCGATTTCAGGCGTACTGGCTTGATTGTGAATTCCATCTGTCATCACGATCAGAATCGGTTTTGCAAACGAACGACGACCTGTACTGTAGAGATTGTCTGCACCCTTGATAATTCCATCAGCGATGTTGGTAGAGCCATGTCGACGCATTCGCAAGTAGTTGTAGTCGAAATTATCGTATCCGGCGTAGTCGCTTTCCAATGACGAAGCGTGACGTTGAGAAATGTGCTGCGTGCCATCTCCATTTTCTGGCGTGACGCCGGTCCCCACAATTTGATTGAAAACGTTGGCTGATAGTCCAGCCATGATATCGACTGGTTCAGGAGCAGTTTGAGCGTTGGCCGGAACATTTGCGACGTCGCTGTATGCGGTCAGCCCCAGTTTTTCTCGTCCGCGTGTAAGGTCAATTTGCTCTCGGAATTTAAGGATTCCAAGTTTGAGTGCTTGCATTCGCGAGAGACTAATCATTCCTGACGCGACTTCGAACTCGGTGTGTCGAATATCACCGGGTGAAAGGTTGTCCGGATGAAATGAGTCTCCCGATTCGTACATTGCGTCTTCCAATTGATACAAATTCGAATTGTAATCAGCAACGTTGATCATGCCTGCGTCGTGGTCGAGCATGGATGTTGATTTGTCAATTACCAAAACGATATCTCGATCAGTCACTTTAGCCGTCGCTGCCGCGCTAAGTGCAATAGCCTCTTGCCCCAAAAAGTTTCCAAATGCCAATGGAAATTGCGAAAGGTCTGGAACAACAGCAAGTGAATTCGATCGATAGTCAATCGAACCATTCGAAGTAGGCGTGTAGTTAAATTTGCTTCCAGACATGGTGGAATGTCCGAAAGTCATTTGGGTGTTCTTGTCGAAACCAATCGACTGACCAAAAGCGTTACTTTTTGTCATTACCATTTCGACTTCATCACGAATCGCCGCTTCGTGATTGGCTGTATTGCTTGGATCGCCAACACCGCGAGCCATCGCTTCTGCTCCTGCTCGAGCCGCGAAGTCGGAGGCACCTTGAAGTTTTAGCTGCGCCAATTGAATTCGCCCCATATCAACCGCAAACGCGACGAAAATGAAAACGAGAACAAGCAAAAACAACATCAACACAATGGTTGCGCCGGTACGTGTTTGGTTGGAAGACTTCATGGTTTCTCCGTTGCCAATTGGCTGAGCAGGTCTCAAAGGAAAGGTCTCAAAACTTCAAAGTAAAATTTCGCTTGATGACGGCGGTTCCGAAATATCGTTTCAAAAACCAGCTATTGGCAGCCATGGGAATTTGAATTGAGACGGTCGCTTCATCACTACTGATCGTGGCTGTTCGAGAAGCTTGGGTAATCGCATAGACATCCAAGATTTCATCGACTCGCGATTCAACATCGTTTGTCGTTGCCCCTGGCAAAGTCCCGACTCGAGCAGCAGAAAATGCCGCCGTCGACGAAACCTGACGGATCATTTCGAATCGAGACCATTCCATTAGTCCCATCACAAGTAGAAAAATGGCCGGGGCGATTAAGGCAAATTCAATTGCCGTCGCGCCTGTTCTGTTTTTGCGTTTTAATTTCATCGGTTATGACTTTGGAAGTGTTCTTGTCTCAAACAAAATCGGGGTTCTAAAACTCTTTTACGAAAACGCAGTCTGAGGTAATCTGGTCGCTCAAAAAGGTGTGTGCAAAGCCAAGCCCGCCAACCGAAGGACGATCAGCCGTCAGGGTCAGCCGGAGCAGGGTTCCACGTGGCAACTCATCGAGTCCATCTGTCGTAGGTCCCGAGCTCGGAATAGAAAAGCTTGTCACTGCCGGACTTTCAACCGAGCTTGAGTTGACCGTTCTTGGTTCAACGTCGATCGAAATGCTGTAGGTGTTAAATCTTTGTTGCGGTAAAAGTATCGCGGCAAAATCCTGAACGTCATCGCACGTCGTGAACTTGGACAATGCGTGTTTTGAAAGCTCAAACGTCGAGGCCTGGGCGTTGTATTCTTGGAAAATACCGCCTGAAACTTCTAGAGCGCCGAAAAAGATCAAAGCCAATACGGGTAGACAAACGGCCGCTTCAACGGCGGCGACACCGGTTCGTTTTTTCGTTCTGTACATGGGTTTGCTTGGGAGGTTTTGGTTGGACAATCGTCGTTTCTACGATTGCTACTTTCAAAAACTAGGTCCGAAAACCCACCCCCGGACCAAAACACTCCCAAACCGGTTGATTCTAGTTCGATTCGGTTACGATTATGCCGCCTGAACGCTTCCGCGGGAATAGAATCCTGAAACGAAGTAATGTCTCAAAACTGCATCATGTTGTCTTATATAAACAACGCCATGCACTTAAGTTGACAAAAGGCAACAAAGGAAAAACGTGGCATTCAGAAAAGCAGGGTTTTCCTGGGGATTCCTGCTTTGGCACGCTGATTGCGAATGTGTGTTGCAACCGCAAACAACTTCAACAATCCCGAGGACCCAATGACACACTATCATCAACTTTCAACGACTAAGTATTATCACGAAGCCGTCAAAACAGAAATCAAAGAGATTCGCCGCCAAAAGAATCGTGACGCAACTCGTGCGTTCGGCCAATTTCTTTTCGCGTTGGCTGTTTTCGCGGGAACGTTTTACGCCGTTCAGCAAATGCCGAACTGGATGCCTGTTGTAACAGCCTTCCTAGAAGAACGTGGCGTCACTGAAGCCGTTCAAAACTGGATTGGCTAGAGCAAGACTGGTTAACGCAAGACTGGTTAACGCAAGACTGGTTGGCGCAAGACTGGTTGGCGCTAGATTTGGGTGAGTAACTTCAACCCAATTTTGCAAAAAATCTAAAGCCAACGGCCATGCTATTCTCATCATGAAGAATGGTTAGGTCGTTGGCTTTGCCCGTGCCACGTCGAAACCGACGACCTACTTGTAGTAGCCTTCGATCCACCCCTTCGCTCCGTGCGGTATGATCTGATCGGAAACATCACGTCCATCGCCAACCCGAAAGGCGACCACCAACGGAAACTCGCCCTCAGGACCGTGCCCTGTATAAGGACCGTTTCCCCAAAATTTTCCTTTGGCAATGAAATCGAATCGCGATACGGTTCCGACATTCGCTGTGGCCTTTCCAAGAATGTCAGCTTGATAACCACGTTTTCCGTCTGCCGTTTCAAGCTCCACGCGTCCTTTGATGACGCCATCTACAACACTTAACTCAAGCCGCTTGATTTCTTCGATCTTCCAACGGGGCGGCTCGCCTCGCGTGTTGTCAATCAAATGAAAACGGGCGATTCGTTGAGCGATTTTGGGTGAAACCGATCCACCATCGACAATCGTTTCAGCAAGCTGTCGTTGCTCATCGGCTGTCAACCAACAATTATCGCGTCCCACTGATTCAACGAATACCTTCCTCCAACCCTCCTGCTGTTGATAACCGCTCAGGATCTTGGAATGAACGCGCAAACTCAATCCGCCTTTGGGAAGCGAAAGATCGTATTCCAATTGGGTAGCGTCGATCGGCTTTGCCTCGTTAGATTTCGATGAATCAAATTCTTTTAATAAAGCGACCATCAATTCTCGAATTCGATCAGGGCCACGATTGTTGTTGTAGCCCAGCAGCTTCCCATCGGCAGTGCAGACATACCTTCCCTGCGTCGTTTTCTCAAAATCAGATCGCGGCCCTTGCCCAGCGACCTTGCGATAGAAATCACCCTCGGCATCTTTTTGGCGGCGCTGATACCACTGGTCAATCGCCACAGGCACGAAATCCTGCTTCAGCATTTCGACAATCTTAGGATCTGAAAAAGTCAACTCACGGTCGACGACGCCGTTGTTTCAGGTACACCCAAGCGGATGGCCATCCATCGACCAGATGAACATCGGCTTGTTCTGCTTAATCGCTGCGGCTTGAGCAGAAATCAGATCCGCATGCCACGGAATCGACTTCCAAACTTCATCTTTAGGAACAATTTCGGCGTGAAGTTTTTCGAATATTTCGAGCGTAAGTTCTTCACTTTGCGTCGAAGCATTTTGCGCAACTACAAGACCAACGATAAAAGCAAAAACGATTTTCATGACTAAGAGCCTTTCCCAAAACCAAAATACTCGATCAACCGTGAGCCGAAGACGCTAGACTCGGGCTAGGATAACCAGCAAAACAAACCACTCGTTCAACTTGCCCATGGCCAGCGCCAACGACTCACAAGTTTTTGGATAGCCACAAAGCTTCCAACAGGATCTCGACGTCTAATGGTTTGTCATC
>CAYMFZ010000253.1:0-4974 GCA_964389585.1 uncultured Pirellulaceae bacterium
GAGCTACACACTGCTGGTGCTGCGATTGAGATGATCAATTGCGTCAAAACCGCCGAAGCGAATCTCTCACTGACGGAACTTGAGGCAGAAGGCAACGTTCGAGTTGCAGGTACACCTTTGATGATGAAAGTGACGGTAAAGAACTGTTCCGAATCGGTCGCCGAGAAAGTTCAGATTCAAATTGGATCACTCGCGTTTCCCGAGCCGACGTCGGCGACGGTTCCTGAGGAAGTGCAACCTGAATTTCTTGAGATCCCAACCGTTTTCATTCAATCAATTGCTCCAGGTGAATCGCAGTCTCGCTCTTTTCCTGTCTACTTCAACACGACGGGAGATCATGTCGTGTTTGCGTCGTTGCCTGATGACGCGGTGGCGGCTGATAACGAAAGGTTCAGCGTCACGGGTTTTTCAAATACGGCCAAGGTTCTCTTGGTGGACGATCAAGAGCAATCGCACAGTGCGTTTATGGCATTGGCAATCAGCCCGGGTGGGATGACTGGAATCGAACCCGAGTTTCGCACGAAAGACTTTTTGCGAGACGCTTCCGCAGAAGTTCTAAACCCGTTCGACGTGATCTTTTTGATGGATGTCGATACTTTGGATGAGGCCGCGGTTCGCAACTTGGAGAACTTTGTCTCGGACGGTGGAGGCTTGGCAGTTTTCGCCGGCCCAAAATCGAACCTTAGTTTTTACAACACCAGTTTGTATCGCAACGGTGAAGGCGTTTTGCCAATGCCATTTGGGAAAGTGGTTGATGTTCCTGAGCAATTGGAAGATCGCGTGCCAGACATTACGCCAGAGTCTCATCCGATTTTCGCGCCCGTGCTAGGCGGGAAGAATTCGCTGCTTGGGTTGGTGCAAGTGAAGAAGATAATTCAGCCACCTATCGAGTGGTCAGCAAACGATGATTCGCAGACCACAGTCTTGGCGACGGTGCGTGGATTGGATGGATGGCCGTTGGTGGTTGATCGTTCGTTTGGGAAGGGACGGGTTGTCTTGTTTACGACCACGGCTGGGCCGGTTTGGAACAACTGGATGAGGAACGCGACTTTTCCGCCGATCATGTTGTTGATGCAAAACTATTTGGCAGAAGGGAAATATCAACTTGATCAAAAATTGGTGGGTGAAACGATCGACGTGAACGTTGTCTCAAGCGACTTCACGCCGAATTTGACGGTCCTTGCTCCTGGTGGAAGTGACGGAGCTCGGCTGGTTAGCAAAGTCAAAATGAAGGTTTCGGCGGCGGATTCGGATCAACTGGTAACGACGATTGGAAAGTTGCTTCCTTCGGAGTCTGTCCGTGAAACCGATTTGCCTGGCATTTACGATATTTGGATGCGACGAACCGATTCTGGACAAGAAGTCAAACGGTTGAGTTTGAATGTTGATACGGCGGAAAGCGAAATGGCTTTGGCCAACCGGCAGCAGTTGCTGGTCGATCTCGCAAAGTCGAATCCCTCGCTTGTGGATTGGGATGGGTTTAATCCTGAGCCGAAGCAAAAGCCGGCCTCTTCGTTGAGCAAATTGCTGCTGATGCTATTGGCGGTGGTGCTTATCGCGGAACAGTTGTTGGCCTATTCGACGAGCTACCATCGAAAGTAGGGTTGTCTGGCGTTGGATTCGGTTCTTCTGAGTAGCGCTGGTGCATTTTCAAGAGGTTCTTGCCGAGTTTGTCGGCAGCGATTGCAAAAACCGGAAAATCGGTTGGGCAACTAACAACGGTCGTTGGGAGTCGATTTTGAGATTGCTCCGCGAATCGGATTCAGTCATCTTCGCGACTAACGTTAATTTTGGTAACTTTTTGGCTTCTTAATGTTGATTCATGACCGAAGTTTACGAAAAAATAAGGCTGCGACTGCACGCCTGATCAAGGTATATCTGTGACGGACCAAGGTAATTCTGCCCAAGATAATCAAGCTGCTAAATATGCAGCGATCGGGCCAATTGCGGTGTACTTACCAGAAAAGATTGAGACCAATGCCGATTTGGTTGCTGACAATCCCAAATGGGATATGGATTTAATCGCTTCGAAAACTGGAGTTTACAACCGCCATGTTGCCGCACCAAATGAATGCTCTTCCGATATGGGCGTTAAAGCGGCTGAGAAACTGTTCGCCGAATTCGATATAGATCCATCGACGATCGACTTTCTATTCTTCTGCACTCAGACTCCCGACTATCCATTGCCAACGACGGCTTGTTTGATTCAGGATCGGTTGGGATTGCCAACGCATTGTGGTGCTCTCGATTTCAATCTTGGTTGTAGCGGGTATGTCTACGGGCTTTCGCTTTGTGATGGCTTGATTCGCTCAGGCGCGGCAAAACGAATTTTGTTTATCACTGCCGAGACGTATACGAAGCTGATCGACAAACAGGATCGACCATTTTTGGTGACGGTGCTGCAGCAACACTAGTCGAATCTCATGACGCTCCGTCGCTTTGGGGATTCAAGTTCGGGACCGATGGCAAGGGCGCGAATACTTTGCTGGCGACGGAGAATGGATTCCGTGATCCGGAGGATGCGATTGAGCCGCGTCATCGCCGTCGTTGGAAAAGCGATTTGTATATGGATGGTCCTGCCTTGATCAACTTCACCGTGGGTGCGATTCCGGGGATGTTAAATCAAGTCTTGGACGATTCAAGTCTTACACACGATGACGTTGGGTTTTACTTATTCCATCAAGCGACTTTTAAGATGCTTAATGAGTTGCAGCTTGCGATGAAAGTCGACGAAACGAAAGTCCCCATGTTGATGCGGGACATTGGTAACACGGTTTCTTCAACCATTCCCATCTTGATTAACCAAATGCGGGAGCGCGGTGACATGACACCGGAGATGAAGAATTTGCTCGTCGGGTTTGGTGTTGGCTGGTCGTGGGCGGGGTGTACTTGGCAGGATGTGATTCAGCCAAAGTGAGTACTGAGTTTGAAGTATCAAAATTTGCTTTGTTGTAGATCCAAATTTCGAGGCGCGTTGGCTAAGAGTTCAGGCCAATGAGTTACCGATGTGTCGTTTAGCCATTTCTGCCTAGCCTAGAGCAACGCCCTTTATCAATCCGTCGACGACTAAAGTCTCGTCAACGTAGCCTTGGAAGTCAGCGGTGAACATCACGTTGCGACGGACTTTTCCTTTTCGCAACATCACAGTCAGTCGGTTGCCTGGAACGACTGGACCACGAAAGCGAACGCTTTCAAGGCCTCCCAGTCCTACGTAGCCTTCGTCGACCATGTTGCGTGTGAGGGCAAAATAGCACGAGAGCTGGGCGGCGGCTTCGCACATCAAAACCCCCGGCATTAAGGGGCGACCAGGAAAGTGCCCACGAACCCAGAATGAATCTTCGGAAAGATCAATAAAACCGACAGCAACATCGTCATCAATATGCAAAATGCCATCGAGCAACAACATCTCAAACCGATGGGGATTGATTTTGCATATCTCTTCTTTAGAGACGACTATCTTGTTTTGATCAAAGCTTGCGAAACTAACTATTGAATCTTTTGCCACGTACTTCTGCCCGAATTCTTTACTGCTTTTTACCTAGTGAATCTTCGAATGTTCGTCGTTTAGAGGAATAATCGATGTCACACATAATCACAGAATTCCCCTCGTTTTGGAAGATGGGTTGTCTGAGGTCAAGGACCTTTTTGGGTATTTTGATGAGGGTTTTTTGGCGTGGTTGGGAGGTACGTGCGGACTGCTCAGGTTATTCGCCTCAATTAACAATTCGCGTTTATAAGATACAATGACATGATGGTTTCGACAGGGAGTTTATCCTCAAACAATCTCCGTGTGTCGAAGCGGTTAGAGTTGAGGAGACAGCAAGAATAATTGCATTCGCGATTTGCTATCTATGGAGGATGTATGTCAAGTTTTCTCTTGAGTTCGTCAAGCCAAGATGGGAGTTCAGAAATACCAGCCCAGGAACCTATCTCAGATCAAAAAAACATCTCTGATCAAGAGGGGGCATTGGGGCCGTTGCCTTCTTCTGACTCTGGCAGCGGTTTTTCTTTGGACTCCACTCTAGAGTCGCAAAAATCATTGGATTCTACTCTTGTTCAGCAAACCGATTCGGCAGCAATCGAGGTCCCTTTTTTTCAGAATCCGATGTCGCTGCTTTGGTTGCTGGCTTTGGTTCCACTAATGTTTTTGGTTGGATTGCTCAACTATCTGGCGAACAGACGAAAGAGAAGTCGTCGTAGTAAAGCCGCCAGCCGTGCCGGTAAAAATGAAGAGTCGAAACAGGCAAAGAACGCTCTTGAACTTGTGAATCGCGAGTCCTTTGATCAGTCACTGGAAGAGTTTTCAGGTGCCGCACCGAAGAACGCCTCAAACGATAGTTCTTTAAATAGTGAATCATCTAAAGATCTGATGCAGCTCGATCGCCTGGCGGTTGTTCCAGAGATCGAGTCGGAATACACGTTCGATGCCGAGAACGCATTCGATGACTTTGATGACGGAGCGGATTCTTTTGGTTCAACAGCAAGTCCTACAAAAGTTGAACCCAATTTTGAGTTTGATGAAAAGGATCAGTTCGAAGAAGAAAGTTCTGACGAGCCGTATGATGATGTAGTCGAAGCAGATTTTGGTTTTGATGATGATGAAGACTTCGAAAGGCTCCAAGAACAACAGCAAAAAGAGTTCGCCGAGGCATTCGATTTCTCGTCTGATTGGGATTCGGAGCCAAGTGATTTGACGGCCAATGCCGGCGTGGACGATGTTGATTCAACTGATTTAATCATTCCTGATTCAACTGACAGGCGGAATTTTGACGCAACCGAATTGCCCGCAGGATCGGATGAACCGGACTCGCGTTTTCGACAAATTCCAGATCCGCCTTTTGCGGCTTCAAAAGGCGGGATAACCCCAGAAATTGAGACTACAATGGGGACCAAGGAATTGTTCCATCCCGATTTGTCTAATTCTCAGCCTCGAACTGAAGATGAATTTGAGTTCGACGAAGATGGCGATTTGAT
>CAYMFZ010000253.1:4984-7957 GCA_964389585.1 uncultured Pirellulaceae bacterium
GTGGCAGGCCGACGAAGATTCAACCATTGATTCTTTCTTGGCAAATGACCTAACGCTTGAAGAGGAGATTCGAGCGAACGAAATAAACGAGGATTCAAGTATAGCGGAGATCCAAGCATCTCCCGCAAGTGACGATGAGGAAGCGGTAATGAACCTACGCGATGATGATTCCGAACTAGATCTGAACTTTGATTTTAGTGATGAGGCGGATGTAAACGATTCCGGCGTGGGCCTTGAATTGGATGAAGGGGCTGTAGATGAGGTGGCGACTTCAGCGTCAGATGCCGTCAATGTTGAAGCGGGATCGCTTGATGATTCGGCAGAGTTCAATTCGATGTTCGAAGACTCCGTTGAATTTGCTGACTTGGATTTGGATGACGCTGAATCGTCGGACAACGGTCTGGCTTTGGAGCAAGACCATGAATCTGTGGGTGCTGAGAAGAGCGCTCGCAACTTAGCAGAAGAAAGCGAATCACAACTCGACGCAAGTAGCGACGTTGTTGAGGGAATGGACGAGAGCTCTTTTGGAGATTCAGAGGCTTTAATGGCTTCTGACGATGACTCATTTGACATCGATGATCTCGATTTGGATGACGACTCGGGGGTGTCCGAAGACATTGCGCTCGACAGTGGCGATGATGACTTTCTTGATTTGGATGATGACCAAGCGGAATCAGTAGAGCTTTCTGATCAAGTAATCGAATCCGTAGCGAGTGATTCAAGCGAAGGCGTTTTGTCGAGCGTTGGACTTGACGAAGCACCTGTTTCGGATGTGGTTACCGACGTAACCAGTGGAATGGTCGATTCTGTTGGCGGAACGGTTGAAGGGGTCGTTGATACAGTTTCCGATAATGCAAAACTGGCAGGTGGAGCAGCAGTTGCGGCGGCGGGTGCAGGAGCGGCAGCATCTGGCGGATTTCTCTCTCGTATTTTTGGTTGGTTTAAGAAAAAGAAACCAGTCGAAACGGCTACCGAGGATGCGGTGGAAATGGTTGGCGACGTTGTTGACGTTGAAGAAGTTGAAGGCGCTGATGGGTCACTTGCTGACGGCTCAATTGCAGATAACCCAATTGCAGATAAACCAAGTGCAGATAACCCAATTGCAGATGAACAAGGCTCCGATTTTGTCGTCCCCGATCTAAGCGATCCAGAGGATGGCTTTGATGCGTTGGCTGAAGAATCAGACGACGTGCAAGGTTTTGACTTGGCAGAACCCGAAGTGGAAATAGACGGCTTGAGTTTGAGCGATGCGGAATTGGATTTGGACGATGATGATGAATCAGTCGAAGTCGCTCCCGTGCCATTGGCGGATGCTGAAGTTGCGGCAGAGCCAGAGTTTGCACTTGGAGTTCCAACCGGTTCCGTTGAGGAAAACAACGAAGAAAATAGCGAAGAAAACGACGAAGAAGAATTTGGCTTTGATGTTGATGATTCATCCGAAATGATTGCGGAGTCCGCTGCTGAGGTGGACGGCGATAGTGCAGGCGATCTCGATCTTAGTGATTCAGTGGAATTAGATCTCGGAGACGATTTATCGTTGGGTGATTCTGCTGAAGCCAGCGAAGATTCTGTATCGTTAGTGGACGAGATTGTTAATGATGTTGTTGACGAGGAAGTCATTTCTGATTTCGCGGCCACAAACGATGAATCTGAGCCAACCGAAGTTGTCGAGGCAGAGCCCGCGGCTGGGATGGGTGCTGCGGCAATTGCGGGAGTCGCAGGTGCGATTGGGTTGGGAGCTTTGGCTTCCTCTGATTCAGTTGACAATTCAAATGACAATGCGGCCCTCGATCAAGCGAAACTTGAAGTTCAATCATTGCAAGGCGAGTTGGATTCACTCAAATCAAAACTTGCTTCGGCGGAACAGGAAAAGACTTCGTTGGCTTCCCAATTGACGGAGGCAAAATCAGAGCAGGACTTGGCCTCGAGTGAGCTTCAAACCCAGTCGAGTGCATTGGAGTCGCTGCAAGCCAAGAATGTTGAACTTGAAGAAAAGGCTGATGAACTGGCGACCAAGTCGACTGAGTTGGATACCAAATCTACCGAACTAGATGCCAAATTGGCTGAGCTTGAATCGAAATCCACGGAGCTTGAAACCAAGTCGGCTGAGCTTGATGCCAAGGCAACGGAGCTCGAAACCAAGTCGGCTGAATTGGAAAGTGCTTCCGCTCAATTAGAAACGGCAAACACAGAGTTAAGCCAAGCCAAGTCTGAGCTTGATGCGTTGAAAGTCGAGCTTGAAGACAAGAAAACTGAGTTGGCAGAAAAGGTTGATGCCGATGCTGCCGCGCCCGCATCAAGCAACGACGACGAAGATGATGCCATTGAGAAGATGTCGGCTGATGATTTACCGGCTGTCGATCCCGCTTTGTACGCACGTTTCCAACGTCGACTTGGTCGAGAGCGTACAAAACGAAAAGATGCCCAAGTGTTCCTCGCTCAAGCCGAAGAGCAGCGTGCTGAAATTGCAAATGCTTTGAGCCTGGCCAGAAAAGAACTTAAGGCTGCAAAGTTGGACGTCGAGTCCGCTGCCAAAGTCGACGCCGATGAGCTAAACCTGACTCGAGAGAAACTTGAGCAATTGGAAACTCGCGAAACTGAGCTTGCTGAGTTGGTGGAAACTCAAAAATTGGAAGCTTCGGAGCTTCAAAAGCAACTTGCTGAATCCGAAGCGAATCTGACGACGGCTCAGGAATTGGCCGATGCTTCACAAGCAAAACTTGCCGATCTTGAGAAAACACACGCTGCGGAAAACCAAACCAAAATTTCCGAGCTTGAGACTGAGATTCAATCCGCAAACGAAAAATTGGCCGAGTCTTTGAAAACAGCGGAGGGACTGAAGGTTGAAATTCAAACTCTTTCGGAAGCCAATCATGCGTTGTCTGAGTCAAAGGAAAGTTTGAAGTCAGAATTGGAAACTACCAAGAACTCCGGCGAGTTGGCGACCGCTTTAAGTTCGTTGAAGTCGATGGA
>CAYMFZ010000254.1:0-7954 GCA_964389585.1 uncultured Pirellulaceae bacterium
ACCATTGATTTTGTCTAACCAGTGCAAGCGGATTGGACATGGCCGATTTTGACTAATTAGCTGCATCCCGTTGACCAAACCAAGCTCCAGCCATTACGCTTTGGTCCTGCAAATCATACCTGAAAGCATCCTCGCTCAATCAGGCTGGCCTCAATACTTACCTCCCTTGGTCTTTTGATCTGTTGTTTTCGAGCCGGAATCGTCTCGATCAAACGAGAGTTTCACTCAGGCGAACAGAAAGATCAGAATGGATGAACCGGCAACCTTCGACGCTCAATTAACTGCGTCGGTCGCAATATCCGAAGCAGTCGACTCGTCGCCAGACAAGCCTGTTTCTGACAATGCTTTGCCGCCGGTCGTTTCAGATCTCGATGATTGGGACACCAAATCCAAACTTGAAAATGAAAAGCTGCGTGACCGCGAGTTGCTGATTGCGAGTCGAGAATTTGCAGAAGAGCAGCGAAGTAAAAGCTGGTTCCACCTACTCACGACGCTGTTGGCGATTGGAAGCTTTGCTGCGATCGCTGCTTTCGCGCCAATCATGTTGGTTCGAATACTTGGAAGCGTCCTAACTGGGCTAACCGTTGTCCGGCTGTTCATTCTTTACCATGACTATCAACACAACGCGATTTTCAAGCATTCGAAATTGGGTGGAGGAATCCTGCCCGCCTATGGATTTTTCATGCTAACGCCGCCAAGTGTTTGGAAGCGATCCCATGATCACCACCACCGAAACAATTCAAAGTTGTTTGGCGCGAGTATTGGCTCGTTTCCAATTATGACAACTGAAAACTATATGAAAGCGTCCTCGTCGGAACAACGTGAATATCGAATCGCTCGAAGCCCAATGATTATCTTGCTTGGCTACTTTAGTGTTTTCCTATTCGGCATGTGTGTGCGTCCCTTTTTGGTTGACCAACGGCGTCATTGGGATGCTTTGGTTAGCTTGATCATTCACTACACGCTGATTGGGACATGCTTCTTTTTTGCCGGCTGGCTGACTACTTTTTTGGTTTTGATTCTTCCAGCCCTGATCGCAACTTGCTGCGGTTCGTACCTTTTTTACGCTCAACATAATTTTCCAACTGCGAAAATTCGCCCACGTGATCAATGGACTTACACAGGCGCTGCACTTCAGTCGTCCAGCTTTCTAAAGATGAATCCAGTGATGCATTGGTTCACAGGAAACATTGGCTATCACCACGTCCATCACCTAAATGATAAGATTCCGTTTTATCGTTTGCCGGAAACAATGCAGGCACTCAAGCCGCTGCAATCGCCCAATGAAACGACGCTTTGGCCGGGAGAAATCCTCAAATGTTTGAAGCTAAAACTTTGGGACCCAACGCAAAATCGGTTCGTTTCGTATGCTGAAGCAACAGAAAGTTTCGCTCGCGAATTCTAATTCATCTGCAAAGGTTGAATGATTCCGATTTGAGGTTCGAATTTGATCGCGTACAATCTCGTACGTGAAACCGAATTTCGAACCTGAGATTTGCATAGTGACTTTCAAGCATTTATTGCGCCTATTTCGTTGTCTATTGGTGAGCCAATCGATAGGTGCGATTTGCGGATTTCTAGCTGTTACGCCATTCTCAGATTTCGTCGTTGGCAAAATCCTCTTCTTTCAAATCATCGCGTTTTTTGTCGGTTTTACTTGCTGGCTGGCAGAAGCTTCAGATCCTAATGCAAGACGATTCCTGACACCCGCTGAAAGAACAAAACGAATTGAACTGCTACGCTCCAAAATCAGAGCAAGGCATCAAGCGAAAGCTCGGGCTCAGCTTCAGCTCAAAGCCCCGTACGAACAACGATTGGCGAATTACCTGAAAGTGGATACGGATCAATTGAATGAACCCTATGATCAATCCAACCAGCCCTATTGGCAAGCAATGGAGTTTACGGAACGGACATCCCCAAAATCAATCGGTCGAATTCGAAGCCTATTGATTCGGATCCTTTCTGCACTACGTTTTCAAAAGCCAATACTTAAGCCCTGAGCGCAGCCGATCCCCCTGAGCGCAGCCGATCCAAATCGGGAATCAATGACCTCCGGCAGAGCCGAGGGTATGAGGAAGGCTTTTAATAGGGGTCGCAATACAAGCTCGAAGCGAAAGCGAGTGGGAACTCTAAATCGGTGCCGCAGGCAAGACCCCACTCGCTCGCGCGTCGAACTTGATTCTGTGCAACGGCGGAGCCAAGTGAGTACTCACCAGTAGAGTTGGAGGTTTACGGAAACGAATTAGTATCCCAAGACGGGTGAAAGCCAACGCTCGACCTCATCAACCGAATCGCCTTTTCGTTTCGCGTAATGCTCAACCTGATCCTTGGTTACCTTGTTGACCGAGAAGTAACGTGATTCAGGGTGCGCGAAATACAAACCACTCACGGCTGCACCAGGCCACATCGCAAACGACTCCGTCAGCCTAATTCCAGTCGCTTCTTCAACCTTCATCAGATCCCAAAGCGTCGACTTCTCGGTATGATCGGGACACGCAGGGTAGCCTGCGGCCGGTCGAATGCCTCGATACTTTTCCTTGATTAATTCTTCGCTCGACAAGTTTTCATCTGCCCCGAATCCCCAATCGACTCGTGCCCGATGGTGAAGCATTTCTGCGAACGCTTCTGCCAAACGATCAGCCAATGCGGAGACCATGATCGCGTTGTAGTCGTCTAGATCCTCGCGATATTTGGCTGCCAACTCATCGCAGCCATGACCCGTCGTGACAGCGAATCCACCGACGTAGTCTGCCCGACCACTTTCGACTGGAGCAACATAGTCAGCCAACGAACGATAATGCTTGATCCCTTTCCGTTGCCATTGCTGCCGAAGCATATGAAACCGCGTCAATTCAGTCTTCCGAGAATCGTCGGTATAGAGAATGACAGAATCGCCGTCGCTGTTAGCTGGCCAAAATCCATAGATGCCTTTGGCCGTTAACAGTTTTTCATCAATGATTTTCTTGAGCATTGCCTGCGCGTCATTGAATAGTTTCGTTGCTTCTTCACCAACGACATCGTCCGAGAGAATCTTCGGATACTTTCCATGCAATTCCCAAGACATAAAAAATGGCGTCCAGTCGATGTACTCTGCGATATCCGACAGCGTGATTTCATCTACTCCTGCCTCACCAGCCGAGCCAAGAACTTTCGTGCCTGTGAAGGAAGGTGTCGAAACATCAATACTAGCCCAATCTGTTTGAAACCGATTCGCGTACGCTTCCTCATAAGGCACAAGCGTCATTTGTCGTTCTTCGTAGCCCGCAACAAGACTTGTCTGCAGAGCCGCGTTCTCAGCCATGAACTCCGGCTTTAAGTCATCGTTAATCAAACGATCAACGACGCCGACACTTCGTGATGCGTCAAGCACGTGGATGACGCCATGTTCATACTGCGGCGCGATCTTAACCGCAGTATGTTTGTCGCTGGTTGTCGCTCCACCAATCAACAGCGGAATTGTCATATCAAGTCGCTTCATCTCTTTGGCGACGTAAACCATTTCGTCGAGGCTCGGCGTGATCAAACCTGACAGCCCGATCATGTCGACGTTGTGCTTGACTGCTTCTTCAAGAATCTTGTCACATGAAATCATCACACCAAGGTCGATCACTTCATAGTTGTTGCAGCCTAAGACCACACCGACAATGTTCTTACCAATGTCGTGCACATCGCCTTTGACCGTGGCAAGCAAAACCTTTCCGCGAAAGCTCTGACTCTCAAGACCTGCGTCTAGTTTTTCCTGTTCCATGAAAGGCAGAAGATGAGCAACTGCTTTCTTCATCACTCGAGCCGATTTTACAACCTGTGGCAAAAACATTTTGCCACTGCCGAACAAATCACCAACAACAGACATGCCGTCCATCATTGGTCCTTCGATGATGCTCAAACAGCGATCGTACTTCAAGCGTGCTTCTTCCGTGTCATCGACAACATATTTGTCGATGCCTTTGACCAGTGCGTGAGAAAGTCGCTCTTCAACCGAACCTTCTCGCCAAGTCAGATCCTCAACACGGCCCTTCTTCTTTCCTGTCCCTTTGAAGGACTCGGAAAATTCCAACAACCGATCCGTTGCGTCAGGTCGACGATTAAGCAAAACGTCTTCGACATGTTCTAGTAGATCCTTGGGAATCTCCTCGTAAATTTCTAGCTGGCCCGCGTTAACGATGCCCATATCGAGACCTGCTTTGATCGCGTGATACAGAAAGGCCGCGTTGATGGCTTCTCGAACCACGTTGTTGCCGCGAAAACTGAAGCTAACGTTTGACACGCCGCCTGAGATTTTTGCACCTGGGCAAAGCTCTTTGATTTTCTTGGTTGCTTCGAAGAAGTTAACCGCGTAGTTGTCGTGCTCCTCCATCCCCGTCGCGATCGTGAGGATGTTGGGGTCAAAAATGATATCCTCGGCTGGCATGCCAACTTTTTCAGTCAGCAAGTCATACGCTCGCTTGCAGATTCTGACTTTGTCGTCAGCTTCAACGGCTTGTCCTTTTTCGTCGAACGCCATCACAACCGCGGCAGCGCCATATCGACGAACAAGTTTGGCTCGCTCAAGAAATTCTTCTTCGCCTTCTTTCAGGCTGATTGAGTTGACGATTGCTTTGCCTTGAACGGCACGAAGCCCTGCCTCAATGACCGACCACTTTGAGCTGTCGATCATGATTGGAACCGACGCGATGTCTCCTTCGCCGGCAATCAGCCGAAGGAACTTTGTCATTGCGGCTTCGCCATCGAGAAGCGCGTCATCCATGTTGATGTCGATAACGGCCGCGCCGCCGACGACTTGATCGCGAGCAACTTCGATGGCTTCTTCGAATTTTTCATCTCGAATCAAGCGAGCAAATTTACGTGAGCCGGTAACGTTGGTACGCTCACCGACCATCAGAAAGTTGGCGTCTGCTCGAAGCGTTAACGGGCGCGAGCCGGAAAGCCTCGTCAATGGTTCGACGTTGCTTTTCTTGTGCGGCGGAATTCCCTTAATGGCTTCGGAAATGGCTTTGATGTGAGCCGGTGTGGTTCCACAACAGCCACCAACGATATTCAACCAACCGGCTTCCGCCCATTCCTTGATCGTCTTCGCCATGTCTTCGGCTGACAAATCAAAGTCGCCCATTTCGTTTGGAGTACCGGCGTTCGGATGGCAGCTAATATACGGAGTCGCGAGTTTCGAAAGTTCTTCAATGTGTGAACGCATAATATCTGGGCCAAGCGCGCAGTTCATCCCGACACTGATCATGGGAAAATGAGAAACCGAATTCCAAAATGCCTCAACGACCTGACCAGAAACAAACGTCGATCCTGATTCCGCAAAAGTACCTGATACCATTACTGGAATCACGTTGCCGGAATCTTCGAAGTAGCGAGCAATCGCGAACAAACACGCTTTCAAGTTAAGTGTGTCGATCACTGTTTCGGGGAACAGAATATCAACGCCGGCTTCGACCAATGCTTTGACTTGAATGTAGTATGACGCTTCCATTTCTTCGAAGCACGTATTTCGATAGGCAGCATCTTCAACGTTCGTGCTAATCGCAGTTTGCTTCGACGTTGGGCCAATCGAGCCCGCGACAAAACGAGGTTTGTCAGGAGTCTTGGCAGTAAATTCATCCGCGGCTTTGCGAGCGTTGGCGACGCCGGCGAAATTGATCTCGCGGACAATTTCTTCGGGAAAATCAAAATCGCTGAGCCCGACCAAACTCGCCTGAAACGTATTGGTCTCGATGATGTCAGCGCCTGCCTCGAGATACTTCCGATGAAGCTCCGTGATCTTCTCGGGATGAGTTAAACCAAATACATCGGTGCAGTTTTTTAAATCGTGAGGCCAGTCTTTGAATCTCTCGCCGCGCACTTCCTCTTCGGACAGGCCCAAGCCAAAAATCATCGATCCCATCGCGCCATCAAGAATCAAAATTTCTTTGTCGAGACGGGCAAGGAATAGCTCAGATCTACTAATTTGGTTTGCAACAGACACAGCTTTTTCGTTTCATTAAAAGTGCAAGCGTTTCTATTAACCGCAGCTATCGACAGCAAGCAATTTGCTACCAATGTAAAACGGGGACAAATGGGCGATTTCATCATCCATTGCATCCATTTATTTTAGCTCAGCGCGGCCATCTACTCTACCGATCCCTCAAGACGATCACAATCCGAACCGATGAATGTGGAGTGGGGTCGTCGTATCTTGATTATGGATTTTAGACATGAATTCAACCATTTTTGTTCAGCAAAACATTGGCATTCCAGGTGGGCCTATGACTTCGGAAGATACAACGACTTCAGCACACAGCCAAGTGAAAAAGAAGTCCGTTGGCGCGATCATCCGCCCCATGGCTCGTGAGGACGGGAAACCAGGCACCGTCCGGCTTGATCCAGCAGATCAAAACACACCCAAGGCCCACGTTCGAAACCACGATCTTGATGACTACGTAAAGTGGTTGCGCGAAAAAATCAAACGTGATGAGCAAGACGTTCGCACTCGGAACGTCACTTCAATTGAACCACTTTCAAGAAAACAGGGAAATCGTTCAGCCCCAACGGTAAGGGTTCAATCTTCGATCCCGTCGAAAGCAAACCCTACCCCAAGCAACGACATCACGCCTCCAGTCGTTATGCCCGACACGTCCGACCAGCAGTCATCGCGCAGCCAAGGCTTCTCGACCAAGAATTTACTTCGCGTCGATCAACCTCATGCGGGTGTCTCCGAAGCCTACCTCAAATTTGACGAGTTGCGAGCTCAGCATGAAAAACAACAAGCCGAAGCTGTAATTGCTGAAAATCGAGAGGCAGGTGGTCAGGATTCTGTTCGTACTCAACAGCCGACTTCTCAAAGTGAATTGATCGACAAGATTGCCAAAGCCATCGCATCCGTGTTAACGGAAACTTCCGAACAGATCATCGATCAAAAACTTGGCGATCAAAACGCAATGAAAATCGCGACCGCAAAACAGGTCTCGATTGAAGAAGCGAATCAGCAATCTGTACAATTGGCAAGTGACGTTTCAAGTGAAACTGCGTCTATCCCAAACGAAGAAATTTCGAACGTCGAAGTCGACAAACTTGATCGAGCCACGTTAGCTGAACTTGTCCACGCGGGCGGAAAGCCAGTGGCAGAAATGGAATCAGAAGCCGCCAAAATCACTTCGGAGATATTGGAACAGCTTGATGTTCCAACCAGTGTCGCGGCGTGGGATGTCGAAGACTTTCGTTGGCCCGTGATCACAAATCGTATGATCGTCTCAGGCGGCGAAGCTCTAGATCAGCTTTCTCGTTCAGTTTTCGAAATGATCTCACCGACAAACCAACGCGTTGCGGTTACTGGAGTCGATCGTGGAGAAGGCACTACCTCAATTGCCGTCAGCGTGGCTCGCTGGGCTGCGGCTTGCGGAAAGCAAGTGCTGTTGGTCGATGCGGATTTGGCGACTGGAAGTTTGACCCAGCAAGTCGGTTTGGCACCAAATATTTCTTGGGTCAACTCGATTAGCCAATCATTGCCTGCGGCGGAAGTTATCGTTCGATCCCAACAGTCAAATATGTGCATCATGCCATTGGCTGAAATGGTCTCAAGTGTCACCTGGCCGCGTTTCATCTACGACCACCTTGGCGAAGTCATCGATCAAGTTCGCGATCACTTCGATTTGATCGTTCTTGATGTGGGACCAGCAACTCAGATGATGAGTGAATTGAGCCGTTCAAGCTTGCTTGCGGACGCGACGTTGATGGTTCACGACGGTGTAAACTCACCTGAATTTCAGAAAACGAAAAACCGACTAAATGGGTTTGGCCTGAGCCGCATGATCATTGCTGAGAATCGCACGCAGCACGCGGCGGTCAACGTGGCGTAACTCGTCTCGAAAAACTTGTAGGAGACTGCAAAGTCGAATCCAAATTCGACTTTCATTGATTCTTTTGGCACTTTCTGGTGAGCAACTTCTGCCGGAAGTTTCCAAGATTCACGCAA
>CAYMFZ010000255.1:0-7826 GCA_964389585.1 uncultured Pirellulaceae bacterium
GTCACGTTCTTGTCAAAATCGCAGCCTCAAGCGTTAACACTGTCGACACGATGATTCGCAACATGGGCAAGGACTTGCCTTTGTCACCGGACACGCCAGCGATTCTGGGAATGGATTTCGCGGGCACTGTCGAAGCGGTCGGCGATGGCGTCGAAAATTTTTCCGTTGGAGATGAAGTCTACGGTTGCGCGGGCGGGTTGGCCGATCTGCCCGGCACGTTGGCAGAGTACATCGTTGCTGACAGCAAGCTGATCGCCAAGAAAGCCAACAGCCTTTCGGTGCGCGAGGCAGCCGCGTTACCTTTGGTTGCGATCACGGCTTATGAGGGATTAGTTCGCGCGGGAATTACGGCAAGCACGACAGCGGGCAAGAAAGTTCTGGTGCATGGCGGCTCTGGCGGAGTCGGCCATGTCGCTGTGCAGCTCGCCAAGCACTTCGGTGCTGACGTCTATTCGACCGGCGGCGGAGAAAAACAGCTTGCGTTGATCGAAAGCTTCGGAGCAACGGGTATCAACTACAAAACTGAATCGGTCGCCGATTACGTCGCCAAGCACACTGACGAAGCCGGTTTTGATGTCGTTTACGATTCGGTCGGTGGAGCAAATCTGCTGAACTCGTTCGAAGCCGCCGCACTCAACGGCCACGTCGCGACCACCGTTTCGATGTGTGAGCTTGATTTAACACTGGCTCATTTCAAAGGTTTGTCGCTGCACGTCGTGTTCATGCTGATCCCGATGCTGCACAACTTCAAACGAGAAGAACACGCTGCGATCCTGAGCGACCTTTCGAAGATCATCGAGTCAGGTGGTTTGAAACCTGTGCTGGACGACAATCAGTTTTCGCTAGACCAAGCTGGCGAAGCCCACGCTCGATTGGAGAGCGGCAAGGCGATGGGCAAAGTGGTCATCGGGAACTGAAGTTCTGGTTAAAGCTGAGATGAATACAGGTCAAGATTTTAAATCAACTGCTTAAAATCTATTCTTGGTAGCCTCGGCTTGAATCGGCGACGACTGAACCGTCAAGTGCGGCAAGAAATGCATCGTGTTGCATCGGGTGCGAGAACATCGGAAACGTTTTTGTTGTCGCCGCTTCTTGTTCGTATGCGCTGGTGCAGGCTGTGCAATCGGTTAGCGTTATAACGTTGAATCCTTGCTCGTACGCCGTTCGCATGGTTGACTCCACGCAACAGTTTGTCAAAAAACCACCGATGACCAACGTCTCGATACCTCGGCTTCGCAAAATGAAATTCAGATTGGTGCTCGCAAAGACATCCAGCCCCCGTTTGCCTTCGATGATGATATCTTCGGCCTTTGGCACCATTTTTTCATCGAATTCCGATCCCCATGAGTCTTTGAGAAACGAGTTGGTGTCCACGACACCTTTTAGAATCCCATATGGATGCTGGGAAATTTCGTTGTAGCCCGGGACAAACGAAATCGGAACGTGAAAGATGGTAGCGCCGCATTTGCGGGCTTCTTCGACGGTCTTGGCGGCATTGTCGAGCATGTTGGTTGACGACATTACTTCTTTGACAGCGCCGTGGAGTGTGCCGCCTTCGCTGGTGAAGTCATTTTGAAATTCAATTAGGACAACGCCCGTCTTTGCTGGGTCAATTTTCATTTCGATTTTTCTTTTAGGTTTTTAGATTTGGTTAGTAGCGTAGTCGTAGGCGTCTTTACGGTTTCGTCCTGCAGTTCTGGTCGATTGTTTCTCGATATGAGGGATGAATTTCGGGTATCACTCGGGCCAATACACACGTTCACCAAAACAGAGCCGACAGGTTAAGGCAAAACGCCACGGCGCGGAAATTTCCGCTGCCGTAACGCCGCCGAACGTTTAGTTATAGCCTAACGTCTCAACAAATCAGAACTGCGTCTGCGATGTCTCGAACGTCGTTTACTCGCTTGTTGACCTAAGCCAAACTGGATTTTTGGATTCCTGTTTCTCGACCAGCGAGCTCAGGACAGTGCTTCAAATCAGGCTGTGCGGTTACGCAAGAAAACTCTTCAGCATCCACACTGTCTTTTCGTGAACTTGAATACGAGCGATCATCAAATCTTCAGATTCAGAGTCTTCCGCTTCCCCAGCGTGGTCTCGAGCGGTCTTTAGATCGGCAAGCAACTTCTGGTTGGCCTCAACCAAGTGAGACACCATTTCTTGCGCGGATGCATCCTCAACAATCTCTTGGACGCCCGCCATTTTCGCCAAGTTTGCAAGACCTCCGGGCGCGAAAGAGCCTTTTGCTCGAATACGCTCGGCAATTTCATCGACCGCCTGAAAAAGTTCTGTGTATTGCTCCTCGAACGCGGCATGCAAGGAAAAGAACGACGGCCCCCTCACATTCCAATGGCAAATATGTGTCTGGCCAATCACTGCATATGAATCGGCAACTACCTGCCGAAGCGACTCTATTACTACGTCACTCATCAAATTCTCCTTCGTACTACTTACAAAATTTTCAAATGGAATACCAAAATCCGCCCGTCAAAACCAACGACGCGCGAGCTTCATCGGTCAAATGGTTGCAGTTTGTTTGCTCGTTGTACCATCAACGATGTCGTCCAAAGTAACGACTTGTCCGGCCAACGTATCAAGCGTTTGTAGGAACACGTCTGCATTGCCGCTGTCCTCGAAAGGAGCGGGTGCAATTCCATCGCGCACCATAAAGGTTGGAATGTCGCGCGTGAACGCATCGTGTACCGTGAAAGCGACCGCAAAATTCGTGCTGATGCCGGTGAAGATGAGCTGTGTTTTCCCTAACCGTTTCAGCAAAGCATCTAACTCTCCGTCCACAAACGCGCTGGGGCGGTTGCGAGAAAGCTTGTGGTCTGATGTTTCGATCACAAGCCGCGAATCCCAGTCAGTCCACGGGTTACTTTTGGCGAAATAGCCTTCTTGAACTTGAGGCCAGTTCGAAATCAATCCGGCGTCGTGGCCGTCATCGGCAAACTCCAACGACGAGAACACAACCGGGATGCCAGCGCTGCGACTTAGTTCGGTTAGTCGGTTGATCGGGTCAAACAAATCAGCGGCATCATTTTGAAAGGGACTATCGGGCTGGGTAAAAAGACGTTGCATATCAACGACCAAAGTCGCAGCTTCTTCTGGTTTCAATGTAAATTGCATAGCTTTGCTTTCTTAGTATCGGATTAGTGGTGTACGAAGTCCTCTTTTTCGCCATCGGTTCTAGTGGTCAGTCAAAGGTAAAGTTTGGGGTAGTGGACGAGGCTACGAGTCCTTTCGAGCCAACAAACGCAAGGGATTCGTAACCTCATCCACTACCGTCAATCCTAATTTTTAGTTTTGACGAACCACTAGGCATCTGGGCGCAGGAAAATTACTTCACGCATCACTTGCCAATGGCTATCGTGAAATTCCAAGTCGATGCTCAGCGTGAGAATCTGATCGTGTCCGGCAAGGTTGTTTTTTCGAGACAGCAAAACGTGTCCGGTCTTGTCGTCCGCTTCGATCGAATGAAACTCTGCCCAAGTGTTCATCGGCGGGTCACCGGCATCGCGCTTGCTTTTGAAGATGCCCTTGAAATCGTCTTTGTTCGCCAGATTTAGCTCACCGGAAACATCCAGCATGAAAATTTTCATGTCGTCGTGGTAGATTCGATCCAGCTCCGACACATCATAGGTCGTTGCGGTTTGAATGAGGTCGTCGATCGCCTGTTTCACTTCGGCTTGTTTCGGGCTTAAGTCGGATATTTGTATCGTTGTCATCGCGTCGTTCCTTTGAGTTTGCGGTTGGCTAATCGTGCTAGATTGAAATTGCGGGTTGTTGCCGGAAATGAAGACAGCTCACGTTTCTGCGGTTGCTGTTGCCTGCCAATAACTACCGTTTTTCGGCAAAATGCTGATTTCCCTAGGATTACTTGCATTCTTCAGCCGAAAAGCAATAATGTACCAATCGGTACTGAAGTAATATACTGATCGGTACATAACAGGTCAAGGGTTAAAAAAAATGGCAGAAATAAAAGTAGGGCGGCCGCGTGAGTTTGATGTTGGCGATGCGCTTGACGCTGCGATCGAAGTATTCTGGGCCAAAGGCTACGACGGCGCGTCCTTGACCGATCTTACCGAGGCCCTTGGAATCACTCGCCCAAGTTTATATGCGGCGTTCAAAGATAAGCGCGGGCTGTACTTGGCGTCGATCGCTCAGTACATGGCTAGCGAAGAGTGTCCGCCGTTGGTGGCGTTTGATTCCGAGAAGGATATTCGTCGCGCTGTTCGGGCGTTTCTTTCTTCTGCCGTTGACTATGCAACCAGCAATGACAAGCAACGCGGTTGTTTCCTTGGGGCGTGTGTTGCGACGAGTTGCGGAGAGGTTGATGGTGTTGAAGAACTTCTTCGGCAAGCGATCACTGAAATGGACAAACGTCTGGCGGCTCGTTTTGAGATGGAAAAGGAAGCGGGTAACCTCCCGCAGGATTTCCCCTCGGTTGCGCGGGCTCGTTTGATGTTCGATCTTCGTCAAGGTTACGCCTTGCGCGCGAGAGCCGGCATTTCGGCTCGGCAGTTGAAGTCGGACCTCAAAAGTCGCGTTGGTTTGGTCATCGAGTTCGGCAAGTGTGTCACTCGTTGACAATTGGAACATGCGTTCGCCTCGGTCGCTAATTTTCTGAGCTTCAGCCTGAATTAACTTCTGCCAGTTTGCTACCACGAGGCAGTGCGATGGATTCGCGCACTACTGGCGATAAATGCGGTTCGAGATTCTGGTCCTGTTCTTTGAATTTGGTTTCCAGTTGATCGTAGGCGTTGTGTAGGTCGTCGTAGTACTTCACTTGCTCTGGATCATTCTTAATCAGCCAAGCATAGTGAAAGGTTGCAGCATACCATTCATTCGCTGACATCGCCTTGTCTGCTTGCTCTTGATGCCACCACGGATTGAATCTTGCTTTGGCCTCTCGGTAAGCTTTTTCTCGCGGCGTGTTTTTGAAATTGAGATCGATCAGAATGACTTTGTTTTCCTCGCTGGTGACTAGCCATCGTTTATCAGGTGAAATTCGATGGTTCGTTTTCGGAGGGTTCCAACTTGCATTCTCAAGACGTTTACCGCTGTCGACATCCCAAACGATTTTTTCATCATCAGAGCGCGAATAGATCCTTGCGCCGTCGGCACTGAAAACAACTGAAACTTTGTTAGGGGGGTAGTTAACATTTTTTGTGTGCCCTTTGAGTATGCGGATTTCTTGTCCTGGTGTGGCGTTCCAAAATTTTAGTGTGTCGCTACTCAACGATGCGATCTGCCAGCCGTCGCGGCTAAAAGCTGCACGACCTAGGCCGTCTGCTTTTAACGTGATGATTTCCTGCCCTGTTGTTGCGTTCCAAAGCTTGAGCTTATCGTCTTGGCCTGCAGAGGCAATCCGCGAGCCGTTAGGACTAAATTCCACACTGGATACAAAACTTTGATGACCTGACAACGTTAAGATTGATTTGCCCGTTTTGGCATCCCAAACCCTGAAAGTATGGTCAAGGCCTCCCGATAGGATCCGCTCGCCATCGGATCCAAAAGCGACCCTGCGTACCAGCCTGGAATGCCCTGCTAGGGTTTTGATTTCTTGACAGGATTTCACCTCCCAGAGCTTAATGGTCTTGTCATCGCTTCCCGATCCAAGCTGTGCACTGTTTGGGCTGAATACGACGCAATTTACATCGTCTGAGTGTCCCTTGAGAGTTTCGATTTCGCGGCCCGTTTTTACGTCCCAAAGCCTGAGTGTATTGTCATCGCTTCCCGATGCGATCCAATCACCGCACGGGCTGAATGCGACACTATTTACAACGTCTGTGTGTCCTCGAAACGTTTTGATTTCCTGCCCAGTTTTTGTGTTCCAAAGTTTGAGGGTCTGGTCTTTGCTTCCCGATACAATTTGCGCGCCGTTTGGACTGAATGCCGCGCTACTCACCCAATCTCTATGACCTTCGAACTTGGCGATAACCTCACCTGATACCGAGTCACTAATCTTAAACGTATCACCCCGGTTTCCCGACGCGATCCAATCTTCGCTTGGGCTCCAGGCACAGAATGTACTGTGTCCTATTAGAGTAGTGTTTTCTTGCCCCGTTACTGCGTCCCAAAGCTTGAGCGTGTTGTCTGCGCTCCCGGATGCAATTCGCGCACCATCGGGGCTGAACGCGACGCTGTAGACACCGTGGTTATGCCCTTTTAACGTAGTGATTTCTTGACCTGTTTTTGTGTCCCAAAGCTTAACTAAATTGTCCCAGCTTCCCGATGCAATCCGCGCACCGTCGGGGCTAAATGCAACGCTGGATACCCGGTGCCTGTGTCCATTGAAAGTAATGATTTCTCGACCTGTTTTTGCGTCCCAAAGTTTGAGGGTTTTGTCCGCGCTTCCAGAAGCAATTCTCGCACCGTCGGGGCTGAATGCGATGCTGCATACAACGTCGCCATGTCCGTTGAGCGTAGTGATTTCTTGGCCTGTTTTTGCATCCCAGAGTACAACTTTCTTGTCATCGCTTCCCGATGCAATTTTCTTACCGTCCGGGCTGAAAATGACGCTGCGTACCCACCCTGTATGACCTTCGAGGGTATTGATTTCCCGACCTGATGTTGCGTCCCAAAGCTTCACTGACTTGTCAGCACTTCCCGTTGCAATCTGTGCTCCATCGGGGCTGAAGGCAGCGTCAAAAATCCCGCCTTCATGCCCATAACAGGTTACATCGCTCCCAAAAAAATGACGGTTGCAATAATTCCATTCGAAATTGTTACGAAATCTATCTGGTATCTGGTGCAGGAGGTCGCGAGCTTCGGCCACGCGATTGGCATCCCAACGAGCATTGGCTAATTGAAAGGTTGCCGAAGCTGATTCTTCTTCCAGTTCCAGACGAGCTTGTTCCGTTGACTCTTGGGCTTCCTCGGCGATTCGCTTTTGATCTTCTGCTGATCGTTTTGCACCAACGGCCTTCTCTTCGTTCTTTTTGGCTTCAAGAGCGTTCTTAGTTGCAAGATCGGTCTGCTGATTGGCACGAAGTAGTCCGAACGAAGTGCCGGCAATTCCTAGCAACAAAGCCAAAAAGATTGCAGACAACGCAACCACTAAGCCTTTGTTCTTTTGCACAAATTTCTGCAGCCGGTATGCGGTCGACGGTGGCCGAGCATCAACCGTATCACCATTGAGATAGTTGTTAATGTCTTGAGCAAAATCACTTGCGGTTTCGTATCGACGAGTTCGATTCTTTTCGATCGCTTTCATCACGATCCAATCCAGCTCACCACGAAGAATCTTTTGCAGCTTTGATGGTTGGATTTGCCTTTGTTCGCAAACTTCTATGATGGTTTGTTGAGAATCGCTAAGCCTCACACTTGGGCGAGGTGGATCTTTTTCCCGAATAATCTCAAGCACCTTGAGCAGTGCATTTTGCTTCATTGTCTCTTGATTGATTGGCGTGCTGCCAGACAACAGTTCATAGAGCATGACGCCCAGCGAATAGATGTCGGAACGAGTGTCGATGTCGAGCGCATCCAAGACGGCTTGCTCAGGGCTCATGTATTGAATGGTTCCAATGACTTGGCCGTATTCGGTAAACATTGTTTTGTCAGTCAGCTTCATCTGGTGTTGCAACGATTTGGCGAGACCAAAGTCAATCACTTTGGGCATTGGTTTGCCATCGTGAATGCAAACCAGAACATTGGCTGGCTTCAAATCGCGATGAATGATTCCTTTTTGATGGGCGTGCTGAATTGCATTGCAAACAGGGATAAATAAATCCAACCTTTCCGCCGGGCTCAGTTTATTGCGATCGCAATAGTCGATTACCGGAATGCCTTGAACCAATTCCATCACAGGCAGGCGGAAGATTAAA
>CAYMFZ010000256.1:0-6312 GCA_964389585.1 uncultured Pirellulaceae bacterium
TACTCAGGCAGGATGACTTGAATTGCTTCGTCGGTATCCATCTCGCCAGAAATGACGGAACTCAAGCCGTACTCGTTGGTCAATCCAAACAGTTTATGTTGCACTGGCTTACGAAGGTCAGCGTCAATCAATAGAACACGTCGTCCTGATTGCGCGATGGAAGCTGCGAGATTCGAGATCGTCGTCGATTTTCCATCACCTGGAGTTGGGCTTGTCACCTGAATGACTTTTCCGCCGCTCTCTTGAGCCTTGAAAAAGATCGAAGTTCGGATCGCGCGATAGGATTCACTGGCTTGGGATGCCGGCATGTGCAGTGTCACCACCTCTGGCTGCACCCGAGGGAACTGACTCTTTTTATTGACTCGTGGTTTTGTAAACATGCTGACATGACCAACCACGCGAGAATTCAATAGTCCCGCGACGTCGTCGGATGAGCGGAATGTCTTTTCGGCCATGTCTTTGAAACCGGCAAACAAAAGGCCCATCAAGCTTCCAAGAAACAGACCGGCTGCCAAAGAGATTGGTAGGCTTGGCGCGACTTTTTCAGCGTTGGACGGAGGATCAAGAACGGACAGATTTCGCCAAAGATGCTCGTTGTAAGCATTGATCTCGCTGAGCTGCTCGATGATTGTCGAGTAGCCTTTTTCAAGCCGTTCACGTTCACGCTGGAGAGCGCTTAATTTTTCAACCAGTGCGGAGACGGAAGACGATTCACGTTGCTCGTTTTCAACCGTCTCAAGCATTCCCTTTTCTTCGAGGTCAAGCAATTCGACCTTCCGCTTAAGCTCTTCAACGAATCCCTCGACGACGGCTTTAGTGTCGCCAGAGAATCCTGAGTGCATCGAAGCTAGTTCGTCAACGACAAGACCATCCACGACACGAATCTGTTTTTGAACTTTTTGTACGTCAGGGTGATCCGCACCGTATTGATTCAAAAGCTCTTGCTCGGTTACTTTTAGTTCAACCAATTGGTTTTGAGCTGCTGAGCTACTTGAATTGGAATCGTAGGTCTCCCGAATGATTTCACGAACCAAGTTTTGCATGTCCGTGCCCGACGCCAAGTCTTTCGAAATGCTTTGGATACGGGCTTGGTTCTTGATGCGTTCCCGCCGAAGTGCCTGTAGTTCCTCATTCATCATGCTCAATTGAACTTGATGGGGATTAACAATTCGCCCATCGATATTCAAGAGTTCAGGTCGAGACATCAGTGTTTGAATTTCTTCTTCAACTTCATTCAGTCGAGTCAACATTTCGTTTTGAACTCGTCCAACAAGTTCTGCCGTCTCGCCGCCGATGTTTTTCGTGGTCGACTTGATGTGTTGATCGAACGAGTCAACGACTTCTTCAAGGATCAGTTTGCATTCTTCCTGGTTCTTGCCTGTAAAAGAAAGCTTGATGACGCCTGAGTTTGATTTGGAATCGGCGGGTTTAACTGCCAGCGAAGTCCCTTCTCGCAATTCGTAGAGAATGTCTTCACACTCGATAAAGGTGTCCAAGCCTCCGAACTCTCCGCTAGAAATCGCCGGCGCCAAGATCTTGGTACTCTTGAGCGTTACCAGATATTGCTCAATGGAAGTTTCTTTGACGTAAGAGTCTCCATCGCTCGCATTCATGGCAGGCGGACTTTTTTCGTCGACAAAAATCTTGGACGTCGATTGGTAAGTCTTCGGGGCCTTGACGAAATACAGAAGCGAAAGTCCGATGCCGACTAGCACGAAAAATTGTATAAACCAAAATTTCCGCTTAATGAGGTCGAACACGTCGAGGTTGTAGCTATCTTTTTTAACCGCGCCGCCAATCGGGCTTGAGCCGGGTAGTGGATTGCTACCTGGTTGATTTTGAAAATCGACGTTGATAAGTGACATGAGAGTCAGACTCCGTGGAAGTGTCGAGCAGCCTTGTAAACTGCTCTTGTTTTGCAATGTTCGTTAGCGGATTGAAATCGAGAGACTAGGTCCGTTTAGGGACACGCTCGAGCCGAATTCGGTTCAACAATGGTTTGATATTAGAATGGATCTTACTAGGTTCAAGTTCGCATATTTTGAGTTGACGAATTGCTTCGTCGTACTCACCAACTTGATAGAGACAGTTTGCATACTGAAACCGCCAAACGACGTTCGATGGTTCCAGTTCAATCGCTTGGCGGTAATAAATGATCGCCGATTGGAACTGACCGCTCATTCGATCTGCTTCCGCGAGATAGAAAAGTCGTTCAATCTCAGAAAGATCCGTCTTTTCGATGACCTTCTTAGTATGAGCCAGTAGAAACTTTTTTGGAAGCATCAAGCGAGGTTCGTGAAAATATTTGCGAGCGGTCATCAGCAGGAATTCCGGTCTCAGCGGCAAAACCCGTTCAAACATCGCTTTCAATGGAAGTTCCATCTGGGAAAGCTCCACAATTGGTCGCTCGTAAGTGTGCGAATAGGGATTTGCGAGACAGCGCCCCCATAGTTCAATCGCAACGGTGTGCTCACCTGAATTAAGTGCCAGCAATCCGCAATCGAACAGTAGCTGGGTGTTGTTGGGAGCGCGTGAAAGTGCTGTATCTAAGTGACTTGCCTCATTTCCCGGATCAAAAAACGCGCTCAATTGCGCTAATCGCAATTGGGTTTTTCCAAGCCTTGGGCAGCACGATTCAGCCTTTAAGAACGCTTGATAAGCATTTGAAAGATATTGATCAGCGAGTTTGGATTCCTTCAATTGGACAGCTAATTCTTTTTGTTTTCGCTCAGCCAAACGGTATTCACGGTGAAGGATCGAGATCGAAGTCGAGTTCCAAATCATTTCTTCGCTAGGAATTTCAAATTCGATCGTGGGCTGTTCCAGCAGAATTGCTGCTTTCTCTTTCTTCAAAAGATCTGCCGATTGCTCTGCGGCTTTGATCCGATACTTCAAGATCATCAGCTCGCCCAATTGAAAATGAGACTCGGAATCGTCGGGGCGAATTTTGATCGCCCGCTCAAGATCCAATTGAGCTTGGTCAAGGATCTTGTCGATTCCTCGCGCCTCGCCGTTTTGGCGTTTTAGTTTTGCAACCGTCCTACCAGCATGTTTGCGAGACTCGATGCCTAGTGATTCGTAACCAGCCCAGCACGTTCCTGCGATAGCGACGAGAACAATTACTCCGGGAATTAAATTCAAAGTAGATTTGTTTTCGATGCGACGTGAAGATCCGTCGCCATTCTCAGAAATAAGCGGAGTGATTCCAGTGTTTTCGGATTTAACTCGAACTGATTCTGGCCGGGCGGCGCGACCGACAACCATGCCCATCACAATTGACATCACGACCAGGTTGGCCGGTTGATAAAGTCCGAAATCAAAAAAGGCTGCGATCAATTGTCCTGTCAGGCAAACCAATCCAACGAGCCCAAGGGCTTGGTCATTCGAAGAAGAACGGCGGCAAAGTCGGACGCTTGAGACTAGGCAGCATATGAGAATCAGCATTAGCAGAAGGCAGCCAACGATTCCCATTTCAACCAGTGTTTCGAGGTAGATGTTTTCTGCATGAGCAAACGTTCTTTGGAATGCGTCAGTTTCAAAATTGGGTGAAACGTACCGGTAAGTGCCGTTGCCAGTTCCGGCGACCCAGTTTTCGACAGCAAACGGCCAAGCGTCGTTCCAGTGCACAAATCGAGAGGAGGCGGCTTTCTCTAAGTCTGTAAACGATTCAATTTGACTTGAGATGGCTGTCGATTGCTCTGAATAGATAACGAGTCCGATTCCCCCAGCCACCATCACGATGGTTAGTAGGACAACCATCCAGCGATTGGCTCTGGCGATCAATAGAAATCCGACAGACGATGCACCGGCCAAAGCGACCATTCCGCCGCGAGAAAGTGAACCAAATATTCCAGCGAAAATAATCGCAATCGCAGCGCCAAAATACAGGTGTCTTGGCTGTAGGCCTGCGACGGCCTCAAGTAGCTTCGAACGAATCGTTCGCTTGCCATCCATGTGTTCCGATTCCCAGTCGTCGGAATTCAAAATCAAATTGGAATTTTGTCGATTCCGAGAAAATGCGAAAACTTGCTGCGCGATGAAAAACAACGACGTTGAAAATGTGACTAAGAGAAAACCAGCGGCATTGTTCTTGTTCACAAAAGAAGCAAACGGCCAACCGCCTTGGAGTAATTCATACTGCCAGAATAGCTTTCCGTTCCACGACATGTTTTGTGCGATACCAAAGAAGCTCAACGCGACGCCCACCAAAGTGAGTGCCCCCATCATGATGACAATCCGCTTTCGCTCGGAAAGCAAAAACAGGCTTGCGAAAAACAAGCCAATTCCCAAAACCAAGTCGACGAGTTTCTCTCGAGTTGCTGCAGGGTAGACCGAGGGAGATTGAAGCGATTCAGAAACAAATTTAGATTCCGCGCCGGCAACGGATTGAATGCCCTCACGAACGGAATCGTTCAACGGTACTGTTTGCAGATAGGTCAAGCCAGCGCCGGCCAGTAATAACACCCAGATCAATTGAAAGCGAAATCGTTTGCGTCTTGTAATTAACTCCAACAGAGCGAGAACGAGGCCCAGAATCGAAAATCCTATAAAGCATGTTCTCGCAAACGGCCAATTCCCCCCGATCGCCCAAGGAGAGACCATGGCGAGAATCGCGAATAGGATTGGTGCGAAGAGGCCCATAGGTAAAGCGTGAAAGTGGAAAGGTGGGGAAAAATATGTGATTACCAACCAACTTAATCTCGTTCGCTCCTCTGAAACCCCCAAAAAGTGCCTGATTTTGCGTTTATGAGAGGACAAAATGCATCTAATCCGGCATATTCCGAAATAACGTCATTCTTTGGATTTTCGTTCAATTCAAGCATTGACGAGGCCGTCACTCTGGGTAAACTGGTCAACTGATTCGGAAGGCGATATGTCTTTCAACTCACTTTTGACAACTATTGAGATAAACACCGTCGAGGAAAAGAACATGTTGCGTTCCAAAATGCTTTCAGTCGTATTTTGTGCTTTGATTGCAAGCACAACGTTTGTGACTGCACAGGAAGCTCCGCAAAACGAAAGCCAAGTCAAAAAAGCAGACACAACTGCGACACTTAATGAAGACGGCACGCTTGCCGGAAGCGTATTCGCGACGGTAGACGGCGAAAAGCAACCTCTCGAAGCCAAAATCACAGTTGCAACCGCCGATGGCGTAGTCATTGACACAATCGAATCAAAAGAAGACGGATCGTTTTCTTTCGCCAGCCTTGAGCCAGGTGTTTACCAAATGTACGGTTCTGCCGACAGCTACTACGGTGGCCAGTCAGTTGACGTTATGCCTTACTCTGGTGCCGGAACTTGCCAAAGCTGCAACCTAGGCCTTGAGTCTTCAGTTGCTTACGATTCCTATTCTGCCGCACCGGTTGCTGCTTGTGGCGGTTGCGGTGGTGGTGGCGGATTCGGTGGTGGTGGCGGAATTCTTGGAAATCGTCGCTTTCTACGACTTGCTTTAATCGGTGGTGTTGTCGCTATCGCAACTAGCGATTCAAGCCCTGACAGGTAAGCCTTCAGGCTGATAGGTTTCCCAAACCTCAAAGATTAACAAGAGCGTCTCCGATATCGGGGACGCTTTTTTTTGCGCGCTACGATCTTCTCGAAAAAGAACGCCTCACCATCAAGGTCGATTGGCATTCGCGTAAAGAGTTTGTGCAGTCCGCAAACTCAAGTTCACCCGAACAACGCGAACTATTATTTCCGTTTTCACTATTAGATTTGAATCCTCCGAACTATCAAGAACAAGCGTTACAAACCGTATCGGTGTTTTCATCCGTGCGGTACTTACTTCTGGAGAATTCGGACCATGTGGACCCAAATGAAAACCGAGTCACTACGACTCCTCTTGCTGGCTGGATTGTTGGTCACGCTCGCAGGATGCAAATCTTACGGACCAACTGATTTGGTTCCGGCAACTGAAGTCCTCAACGCAAGTTGTTGCAAGCCGGACACTGAAACTCAAATTAACTTTTTGACCCTTCGGCGCAACCCGCCTGAAGAGTATGTGCTAGGCAAGGGGGATACGCTTGGTATCTATATCCAAGGCATTACAGGTGACAAAGAAGTTCCGCCACCTGTTCACTTCCCTGACGACAACGGTGGAAACCCAGCATTGGGTTACCCAGTGCCAGTTCGCGATGACGGCTACATTTCGTTGCCTTTGATTACACCAGTCAAGGTTTCTGGTTTGACGGTTGGCGAAGCGGAAAGCAAAATCATTCGTGCCTATACAAAAGACAAGAAGATTCTTCTTGAAGGCAACGAAAAAAATATCGTTACCTTAATCACTGTCTCTAAAACACATCTCCTAGCCCACGA
>CAYMFZ010000256.1:6322-7814 GCA_964389585.1 uncultured Pirellulaceae bacterium
GTCGAATGTACAACGTGCTTGTAATTCGTGAAGACATCAACAGTAGTTCAAGTACGCAGAACTCGTTGAATCGCAATCAGATTTACCTCGACGAAGCCAAACAAACTCAATCATTCTCGATTGAATTGCCGGCTTACGAAAACGATGTCCTTCATGCCCTCAGTGAAACGGGTGGAATGCCAGGCGAGCGAGCCAAAAATGAATTGGTCGTACTTCGCGGTGGTATGAACCGAATGAAGCAGGACTCGAATGCGATCGTCCAAGCGATTGGCGGCCTTAGTGGCGGCGAAGCCCAAACGATTGATCAAGCAAACGTTGTTCGTATTCCAATCAAAGGCGAGCCAGGATCATTCCCTCAGCTTTCGGAATCCGACATCACCTTGGAAGACGGCGACGTCGTGTACATTGAAGGTCGCGAACGAGAAGTCTTTTACACGGGTGGTTTGCTGGAGGGTGGGCGTTTCCCACTTCCACGAGATTATGACATCGACGTGTTAGAGGCGATGGCAATGGCTGGCGGATCAGTGTCTGCCGCCGCGGGATCGACGGGTGGAATTGGTGGAGGTGGTGGAATCATGCCTGCCACGCAGGTGACGGTTCTTCGGAAATGTGGTTGCGAGCAAGTCGCGATTGACGTCGACCTTCGCTACGCTTTGGCCAATCCTTCAGAGCGAGTCATCATACAGCCGGGCGACTTCATCGTTTTGGAGTATCGAAAGAACGAATTGATCACCAACTCGCTGGCCTCAATTCTACGCTTTGGTGGAATCTTCCAGCTCTTCCGCTAGAAATGAAGAAGATAAGTTGAGTCAATCCTAGCGTCCGACAGGATTGCACAACAAACGCTTAATCTAAAGCACGCCTTGCAAAAGGCGTGCTTTTTTCATGGCCATTTGGATCCGTCGAACTCGATGCGAATTTGGCACGATTGTCATTTGTGTCAGCATTTCGCTCGACCCAAATCGCTTCTCCGTTGTCTGGCAATAATGATGTCAAATTCGACTCTAACAATTAGTAGCTCCTATCGTCGATCAGGGAGCATTACAAGATTGTTCAATACCAACGGTAGTACCGATTGTGAGCTTTCTCGACTGCTAATTAAGTTCACCTTTTGCACATATATTCAATCCATTTTCGCTTGTTGACTATACTCAACGCTGGCGAATTTTTCGTGCGAAGCCCGTGTTTCGCGGTGCAAAATTGAATCCCCTTCCTTCCCCTCAGGTGTCCAACTCGTCACCCAAAGGGACGGAGTGCGGGAATCGTGCGACATCTGCCAAGAAGAACCTGAATTGTCGAGGCGACACCCTAACTTTTGGTTAATCTATTGGTTAAAGTGGTGTGTGCAGACCAACCATTTCCAACGTTTGTTCCCACATCGCCGTCTCTTTCTATCCTGATTTCGCAACCTTGATCCATGAACGCTGAACCCACTGGCAAACAACTTGAGCCTAACGCGTTTCCCTTTCGTGACACGTTGATAAAGTATCGC
>CAYMFZ010000257.1:0-7811 GCA_964389585.1 uncultured Pirellulaceae bacterium
AATCCCACTACGATGATCGCACGATTTTAGGTTTTGAAATGTCCTCTAGATTATGCCATGACTTCGCGCCGCTTTCTTAACCATTAAACTATTTGCGAAGCTTTGGTGTGGAATACAGTCCGCCAATGCAAAAACCACTTGAAAGGAATGAGAATGTCGACGGTCGCTGCAGAACAAGTCATGGTCGTGCCAACTGAGCTTTTTAAGAACTGTGGCTACTTTCAAGGGTTTTGCGCCGAAACGGAAAAGTATCTGACGACTCTGCTAGATCAAAGCAACACGCAGTATCTTCCGCGTGGTGACATGGAAGAGGATCCAAGCTTCAAGCAATTGATCCCTTATTGCATTTTTCGATTCGTCGATGAAAGTGGCGTCGAACATGTGTTTCAGTACACCCGAGGAAGTGGCGGTGGAGAAACACGTCTACGTGCAAAGAAAAGCGTAGGCATTGGCGGACATATTTCAACGCTCGATGCGAGTGATGACTCACCCTACGATGAAGGAATGAGGCGGGAACTTGATGAAGAAATTGGCATCGAGACTGAGTACACTCAAAAACTGGTTGGCTTGATTAACGACGACGAAACGGAAGTCGGGAAAGTTCATCTTGGAATCGTTCATCTGTTCGACGTTCAAAAACCTGCAATCAATTCACGTGAAGACGACATCGCCCAATCGGGTTTTGTCCCGGTTTCGGAAATTCTGAATGACCTTGAAAGCTATGAAAGCTGGTCTTCAATTTGCATGGCGAGCTTGTTTGGGGAATAGCGGATTCATTGTTCGCCAAGCTGTCAAAACTCCGATTGAGTCGGAATTTAAACGTTAACTGGTGAAATGCGGCGGTCATTTGTCAGAATCACGCCTCTTTCCCGGAAAAGCTCTAGACAATTAAGCGCTAGTTACAAAAAATGACGAGTACAGAGATATGTTTGCGGAGACTTTGCTTGCCAAATCGAGTCTCGGCTAACATCTGATCAAAAAGAGTTTTAACCAAATCTGGAGATATAAATCGATGAGTGTTACGGTAACGGAAAAGGCCGCAAAAGAAATTCAACGTTTCATCGCCGAAGGTGAATACGATGAAAGTGCAGTTCTTCGAATTTCAGTCTCTGGCGGTGGTTGCTCAGGTTTCAACTACGGCCTGAACATCGCGACTGATTTTGATGACACAAAAGACAACAAGACCGAGCAGCACGGCGTCGCAGTTGTCGTCGACAAGAAAAGCGACTTGTTTCTTGACGGCACAGTGGTTGATTATTACGAAGGCATCGAGCAACGTGGATTCCAATTCCACAACCCAAACGCCAAGAAAACTTGCGGCTGCGGAAACTCGTTCAGCACTTAAAACTAGGTAGTGCTTAGCCTTTGAATTTGAATCCTCAGATTCGAAACGAACATGACGGCTGGTTTTACCAGCCGTTTTTTATTGCGCTGTCAGTTTTGTTCCGGGAGTTGCAATCGACTTCCAACCGTTCATTTAGCTTCCAACAATTCAGCGATCGAATCTTCAAGCAACTGATCGCCACCGAATTTCATACCCAAAGATTTAATCTTGGAAGAGTCGATCTGATGCTTGGGAGTTTTTTGCTCGCCAACGATCGCACTCTGACTGCCGCAAATCTGCTTGCCCAAATTTGCTACGTCATACTCGGAGATGTAACGATCGAAGCAAGAAAAGGCTTGTCCAATGACGTCTTTTTCTTCAGCATCCAGCAATACACGAATCGCTTTGGCCACGTCGGAAACATGGACTTCTTTGCCGCCTTTTTTGACTTCGACTGTCCTGCCTTTCGCGACATCGCGGAGTAACTGAAACCATTTAGAGTTCTCAACTGGATTCATGGCTCCATAGATGCCCGTGGGCCTGATGGCACAGATTGGAAATCGACTGCCCAGCCCGTAGCTATGAACAAATTTTTCGATGGCGGCTTTGTGAGCTCCATAGTGAGTGTTCGCCCACAAAGGGTGAGCCTCATCGAGCGGGCGATCGTCAAGAATGTGATCGTGTACGGCGCAAGTCGAAACGAAAACAAATCGTTTCACATTCGCGGCAATCGCGGCTTCGATCAATTCAAGTGTTCCCAAAATGTTCACTCGAGCGTATTCAACCACGTCAGATTCATTGGCTTGGAAAGACATGCCAGAACGCCAAAGTCCTGCGTGAACGACGGCGTCACAGTTGGCGACCAACGATCGGACCGAGTTTCCATCGGCCAATTTCCCTTCGATCCATTCGATGCTTGAGTTAAAATTCGCGAGCGGCCCCAAGTCAGAATTGCCACGATGCCAACATTTCATTTTGGCTCCGTCATCTGCAAGTTGAGAAACCAATTCGCGACCAACGAAGCCTGTCGCTCCCGTTACTGCTACTTTCATCTATCGTTATCCCGTTACTCTTGAGTATGGTCGTGGAAGTTTTCGAATTGAGACTTCATTCACCGAATGATATCGTAGATTAACAATATCCACGAAGATCAACAAACAATAGGCTTGCGCTTGAAGGACAACTGCCAAGTCAAAATGCAATTCGACTTTCATGGGTTGTTGCAAATTTTGGTGGGTAACTTCTGCCGGAAGTTTCCATGGCTCACGCAAGAACTAATTTCAGCGAGCGTCAAATTAATAAACCAGTCCATTCATTGGCTTGGTAACTTTCGGCAAGAGTCACCACACTTTCAAGACTCAGTTCTTAAAAGAAATTCTGGGCCTCTCCAGCTCCCCATTCACAATCATGCATTTACGTTTCGCCAACAACCAAGATCAAAAGGGGATCGTCGATTTGATTGATGGTGTTCTCAAGGAACACAACGATTCTATTTGTTTAGAAAACTCAGAATCGGACTTGAAGGACATTCAAGAACACTTCTTCGAATCGGGTGGTGCATTCTGGGTTCTCGTGGACTCGACTGACAGCTTGGCCAAAGTCGTTGGAACGCATGCCGTCCTGCCGATTCTTGACAACCCAACAATATGCACTTTCAAGCGGCTATACCTCGCCAAAAATCTGCGCGGCGGCGAATGGGGGAACCGCTTGATGCTCCAAAATATCGAGTGGGCGAAAGAGCAGGGGATGACTCGTGTCGAATTTTGGTCTGATACTCGATTTGCGAGAGCCCATCGCTTTTTTGAAAAGTTTGGATTCGAATCCTCTGGTGAGATTCGCGTGATGCACGACTCACATGAACCGTATAAGGAAGTTTTCTTCTATTTAGATCTTGAGTCTTGATTTTTGGGTGGTTGCTTTGCGTGTCGCTTGAATGCGAGGACAAAACTTTGCTTCGCAATGGTTTGGCGCTATTTCACGGAGTGAAATGCCACAATTCGAATCCCACTAGAAAGCCTCATCTGACAAAACGCTGAATGAAAAAAGGGACGCAACGAATTGCGTCCCTTGGAAATTCTAAATCGTATCTTGAACCTACTTGACGATTTCCAGCAATGAAATCTCGAAAACCAAAGTCTGATTTGGCTTGATCGCGCCACCGGCTCCACCGCTGGCACCGTAAGCCAAAGGCCCCGGAATTACGACATTCCACTTGCTTCCGACTTTCATGTTCTGCAAAGCCTTTGAAAAGCCCGGCACGAATTGTCCGACGACTAGCTCGATTGGCTTTGCTGGTGCTCCACTCGGTGGCTTAACCGATGAATCAAAGACTTCGCCATTCAAGAATGTGCCATGATAATCTAGCTTGACTTTATCTTCCGCCGTTGGCATTGGTCCGGTACCGTCAGAAAGAACCACGTACATCACGCCGTTGTCCAACTTCTTCGCATTGGGGTTCTCGGCCATCATTTTTGTAATGTACGCTTCGCCTTCGGCAAGATTTTTGGCGGCCTCTTTCTTGACCATTTCAAACTTCTTCTGCTCAACCATTTTCTGATAAGAAGTCATCATCGCCTGAACTTCTTCTTGCGACATGCCTAGTTCTTCGCCGGCCGAAGCCGCCTTCATACCACCAAACACTTTCTCTAACTCAAGCTCGAAACCACGTTGCTTGAAATCAGTGATCATTTGATAGCCAGCAATGAAACTCTTCCGATCATCGCCATCAGATGCTGCCTGCATTCCAGCAAACAACTGCTCCATATCGACTTCGCCCGCACGTGACTTCTTCAAATTTTTCATCATGTTGAAGCCGATGAAAAAGCTCGCCTTCTGAGTCAAAGAGCCTTCATCCTGCACAGCATTAGGACTAAAACCGGGCTTTTCAGCCGGCTCATCTTGAGCAGAAGCCAACTGAATTGAAATGCTTGAAATCATAGTGACAAGCGCGAGCAAACACGCGAACAAGCGACAACATCGAATCATTGTTTTTTCCTTGGTAGGTTTCGCAATCAGCCAACGACATCGAAAGCGTGTCCGCGAATGCTATTTATGAAACGGAAATTATACGGTTAAACGCCAATTCCTTCTATGACGTAGCCAACCTCGCTCCGCACCACCTACCCAATTGTCATTGATTGGGCATTCAACCCAACGTTAACAAGTGCCAGCCTCGGGTTTCAACCGACTGAAGTCCGAGGCTGACACATGTCGTGGCTCCGCCACTGCTAAAAATTACCCATCAAGTTCCGCGAAGAAGTCCAGAGGGAGGGTGTTGTCTAAAGGAAGTGCCATTCGGCTAAAGCCTTCGGCTCACTGTTGATCGAATATCTTGGCTTTGGAATAGGCGCAGCGTTAAACAGGCTCAGCTTTAAAACCTAGAGTTACCAACTGGGATCAATCCATCGACAGCTATTCAACACCGACGCGAGCCTGCAAATAGATAGCAAACGTCGCCAGCCAATGATCACCTTCGTAGTGGCCGCTAAACACGTATTTGAAACCCATGTCAGCATGCTCGCTGGCGGACTTGTTGAGCAAAGCGACTCGCGAATCTGACTCCGGCAGCGACGAAGCGATACCCTGCATGCACCAACCACGGTTAAGATTCAAACCGGCAAGATGAACGATATAGCCATCGGTCACATCGCTGACTTCAACTGGCACAAGCAAATTTCCACCATCTCCATTGCGAAGCACGGGCAAGAACTTGTCAAACCACTGCGCGAATTCATCTTTGCTCAAAACTCGTCTCATTAAGTCTGCTTCGTTTAAGCAAGACGAGAAAAAATCTTGCCCAGATGGCTCGTACAGCGTCGGGTAATTCACGTCGTTGGCATAATAATCCCGAGCACGCTTAACGACCAGTTCTTCCAATTCGGTGTTCTTCAACTTGCGTGCGTAATCCAAAATTTGGGCCAAAGCAAAACCTGTGTCCGGATGAACGCCGGTTCGAATTGGAAAGCTCAGTTTCGGAAGATAGTCGATCGTTCGCCCGACGAGCAGCTCTTCAAGCCCTCGAAGATTTTCGCGCCATCGTTTTCCATCGGCGTCATCCCATCCCTCTAGCTCATCGACCATCCGAAGATACCAAGCCCATCCGTAAGTTCGCTCGAACGACTTATGTTGCTTTTCCTTGAAGTAGCTCAGCTCGCCGGCAAGATTCTCGGCTGACAGATTCTCGTTAAGCTTCTTGCGAATCTCGGCTTCGACATCGCTATCTGGATAATCTTTGAGAAGTCGAATCAACATCCAATGACCGTGAACACTGCTGTGCCAATCGAAGCATCCATAGAACGCCGGGTGCATCGCTTTGGGGGTTCTAACCGATTCATCGTCGACAACCACGTTCCCAGGTTTGTTGGGGTACTCGGTTTGAATATTTTTCAGGGCAAGCTTGGCAAAAGACGCGACTTGCGAGTCACTCAAGCGATCACCCAGTTTCGGCATTTCAACTTCGTCCACAGTTTTCTCTTTTTCGTCTTGGGCAAAACATGTTGGACCAAGTGCAACCGAAGTAAAAACAATCGCTGTAATAAGGGCGACCAATCTGACTAAGTTCATTGTGAATACCGAGTGACTTGGAAATACTAATTTCATCAAACTAATTGCCTTGCTGGAGAAGTTGAGTTTTCTGGCGCGCGTTTCGTCTACGCTTCTTAGATTTTGCACTTGGTTCTCGACCGGGATAAGCCCCACTTCCATGAGCTGCCCATTGAATGTCTTTGGCGATTGCCTTTTCTGAAATTCGCTCATCTTTGAACGTCTGCCCGTAGAACTCCATTTTCGTCGCAAGGTCTTTCACGATATTGCGATATCCTGAATTGTCGAGCATGTTGATCATCTCGTCGGGATCACGTTCAAGATCGAACAACCAAGGCTGGTCACTTGCTGACATCACCAGCTTGTAGCGATCCGTAACCGCCATCAGCCATCCCGATTTTTCGCCCGTCCCACGCGCGAACGCGATGTCATCCCAAGCCTGACTCGCTTTGTCGTCGCTCCCATTTATCAATGGTGAGAAATCGCGACCATGAAATTTTGTATCTGACTTTACCTCAAACATCGTCATCAAAGTCGGCGCGAAATCGACACTGGACAAAGCTTGATCGACCACGACGCCGGCGGGGACCAATTTTGGATAGTAAATCAAGAAAGGAACCTTGGCAGAGCCTTCCCAGGGCACGCCTTTGTTCTGTCGATGATGCTCACCACGCAAGTCACCATGGTCAGAAGTGAAAACGATCATCGTCTTTTCGAGAAGGCCTTCGTCTTTGAGCTTCTGAGTTAGCTTTCCAATATTGTCGTCGATACATTTGACCATCCCGTAGTACTTGCTTTGCCCAAAACCGGTTTTCTTTGCGGGCTCACCCCAAACCGGAATCGCTCGATCATCAACGTCAAAAGTCGTTGGCTTCTCGAATTCCAGATCTTTATACATCGTGTCGTAGGGAGCTCGCACGGTGTCAGGACCATGTGGATCGGGAATGCTGACCATGTAGCAAAACGGTTTGTCTTTGTTGGCGTCGACAAAGTCAATTGTTCGGTCGATTAAGAAATCTGTCGTGAAAGTTTTCTCATCGGCATCACCAACTCCGTAACCAGGCTCCCCATTCGATTGCGTTCCCTTCCCCCGAGTTCCAACAACTGGCCCTTTGTCTGTCAGCTTCAGGTTCTTCCAGTGGCCTCGATTGAACATAAACCGATTGTCATCAAAACCAAATTTCCGCTTCGGTGCCCACTGTGGTTTGCCGTCACCATCCAAGTGCCATTTGCCTGCGTAGCCAGTTTCATATCCTTGCTTACGAAGTATCTCAGCAAACGTAACCACCCTGTCGTTCAGGGGAATGTTATTGGTGACGACATCGGTGGCTTGTGGGTAAAGCCCAGAAATCAGGCAGCCTCTTGAGGGACTGCAAACCGGCGTCGTTGCGTAAAAGCTTGTACACATCGCGCCGTTTTTGGCGATCCAATCAATGTTTGGAGTTTCAACAACCGACGGCCCCCACATGTAGGCTTGTCGTTTTTCCATGGTCGCACGGTAACACCCAAGCGTACGAAAATTGTGCTCGTCCGTCATGATTACAATCACGTTCGGCCGATCTGCAACTGATGGAGTTTTATTCGATGGACTATCGGCGACACAAACTTTTGGTATCGAAACTCCAGTTATCATCGTGACCAAAACCATGGTCGCAAATGGGAAAAATCGGAGCGCGTCTATACTCATACGCATTGGTCACCTCAATCCTCGATTAACTAACAGAGGCAGGCATTTTCCAGTAAGCCGAAGGGTTCGTCAAATCGACCGGCTGAATTCGCGAAAACTTGTTTCGTCTGTAGGTCTGAAGCTAAATCAGCGACACGAATCCTCGCCAAGATTCAAAGCGTCTCCAACCAAAGACTTAACCCAGAGCCCATCCAAGAGGCTATTCGACAGTGAGCCGAAGGCGCTAGCCTCGGGCCAGGATAACCAGCAAAACAAACC
>CAYMFZ010000258.1:0-7808 GCA_964389585.1 uncultured Pirellulaceae bacterium
GTGTCGTACATCAATACGATTTGTGAAAACGAATTTCGGTCTGCTGGAACTGAGACGCGAACAGGTTGTCCTTTGATTGAATCGATCGCAGCGTCATCCAAAACGATGTTTGCATTGTCGCCGTTGATCTGAATTCCTAGATCCAATTCAACTGGCTCATTGTCTTTTGTATCTGAAAATTGCAGCTCAACAAAACTGATTTTCTCTTTGAATTTATCCGGAACTGCAGAACGCAGACTTCCATAGCTACGGAAACTTGAGATCAAATCATTGTCGAGCTTCAGGACAAAACGCGTCTGATCCTGAGCAGATGCATTGCCCACCATGATCAACGTCGCGGCTGCGACCAACATGAGGCTAAAGGTTTTGTTAACGCTAATCATCTATCTAACTCCGTGGTTTAAAATTTGTATTTATTGCCTGGACGAAACTTCATTTCGCCCGCTTTTTGATTTGGTTGAGATCCACCAAGACCCAACGATCCGCCAAATTTTCTTTCGCGACGAACTGAAAATTTGAATCAGTCGTCAACGACTCGATTTCACGAACCTTTAATTCTCTTTCGCCCCATCGACTTTTAATTTCCAACGTATCTAAACTGATTTTTCCCGACAAAGTATCGCCATTCCTTAAAACCACAAACGCGTTTGTGGATTCTTTATTACCTTCGACCGACTTGAATCTGATCCCTCTGACTTGAATCAACGGCAACTCTATTTCACCAAAATCTGTTTTGATTTCGATTGCCTGGATGTTCTTTATCGTGCCCGATATTCCACGTCGAGAATTGATTCGAACGAAAAAAGGTCTTGAGTCATTGGGCCCTTGGGGTGGTTTCGCTAACTGATCAGGAATGGATTGGATCGCGTTCTTTTTAGGTTGAGCAAGAACGACCACGACACTGGAAAAATTTGAGTCGTAAATCTTCATCTCGACCGGCTGGTACTCCAATCGGTCCAACACGGTCTGATCAATAATCGTAGCTAAAGCTCTGTTTCGTTTGTCAGTTTTTGGATCGATGTAAATTGGATCATCCAAAAAACTGGTTGGTGCTTGAAACCGAACAGCCTCAATCTTGTTGATTAAGTTTGGATTGACCTTGGTTTTTAACACACGATTGACGAGCAATGAATTGACTCGTTGTTGATCCAACGTGACAACCAAAACAAATTTTTGCTCTTCCGTTTCTACATCTTGTTTGACATAGCCAGCTGAAAAAACGTTGGTTGTAGATACAACCAAAAACAGCATCGCCACAGACGCATTTTTGAGAAACGGCTTCATAATCGGCAAATCAACCAACGAAACAAACAGCCTTGCAATTAGCTACGCCTAATTAGCGTCCTGCTGGAAGAATTGACATCGTGCCATTTGACATCGGTGCTGACGAAGCGGCGGGTGGATTGTTGCTAAACCGCCACCCCTTGGCTTGTCCACTCGAATCCGAAAAGAATCGGGCGGTTCGACTTGCGGTGACCGTGTCAATTTGTGCCGTATTGACGTGGGCTGTGCCCCAAGCAGTTTTAAGCTTGATCACTTCGAGAGTAACTTTGCCAGTTACCAAGTCACCATTTTTGAACGCAATCACGGCTGAATCGGCCGAGTCAGCGTGCATCTTGATTCCGTCGATCTTCGCAAGAGGAATTGCGACTTCGCCGAAACTTGTTGTGACTTTGATTTCAGTCAACTCAATTGGCGTCCCGGCGATTTCTCGGTTTTGAGAAACAGTAACGTAAATCTTTGAACCCTCAGGACCTGTTACATCTTGAGCGTTCAAAGCAGGCGAAACAAAAGCGCCAATTAGCAAGGTTAGTGACAATTGGGTTAAGAAACGATTCATCTGAAATCTCCAAAGTAGCTTATGGTTTGAGTTGTTTTTCTAATGTTTGATTGGATCAAATCTCGCACCGATTATATGACAGCAGCTATCAAACGTCATAGACTCAATACGAATCTTCTTTGAAATCAATTTAAACCTTCTATCGCAAACCTCACCACACGAAACTTCAACCCAAACTACCTAAGGTGAAAGCCGCGAACGTTTCCATGCTTCTCCAAGCCGATACTCGATTCGATCATGCAAGCGATCAAGTCTTCCCTGCCAAAATTCGAAAGCAGTCGGTTTTAACAGATAGCCTCCCCAATTTTCAGGAAGCGGGATTGGTTTCCCTTCGAGCTGTTTCGTCAAATCGTTTCTAACATCATCGAGATCTTTTCGAGATGCAACGGGCTGTGATTGTTCAGATGCGGCGGCACCGACCTGCGAACCTCGTGGACGAGAATGAAAATACTCTTCGGAAACTTCGCGCGACGTTTTCTCGACCGAACCAACGATTCGAATCTGTCGCCCCAAATAGGGCCAATGAAACGCGACGGCCACGCGCGGGTTCTCGGCGATCTGCTGGCCTTTGGCAGAATCGTAATTCGTGAAAAACGTAATCCCATCTTCGCTGATGTGCTTTAACAAGACATAGCGATTCGAGACATTGCCTTGGCCATCCGACGTGGCCAACGCCATCACGTTTGGCTCCATCCATTTACCAGGACACTTTTCAACTGCCAATTCGTACCAATCACGAAACAGGTTGACTGGATTCTCGGGCAACGAAGATTCGTCGATACCTCGGTTTTCATATTCTTTACGGATTGCGTGGAAGTCCATCGACGTCGCTTTCTTTTGTGTGGTGTTGCTGGTTTCGCATAAAAGTCACGAATTGCACCGCGATCTAACCAAACCAATCTTCATTCGTTTCGCCAAAACGATAGAATTGGGTGTTTCGAAAACCCAATTCGCTCGTGTAATCTTACCGCAGCGGATCACAAAGATTAATGGCTGGAAAGACATCATGGCGACTGAACTGGAATCTGCGGCGACCCCGCAAGCGATGCGCACCGAACGCGACTCCATGGGTGAAATTAAGGTTCCCGCAGATGCTTATTACGGCGCCCAAACGCAACGTGCCGTTGAGAACTTTCCTGTGTCCGGCTGGACGATTCCCAAGCCCATGATCCATGCGATGGGACGCGTCAAACTTGCTTGCGGAATTGCAAATCGCGATTTAGGAAAACTGACAGGCTCCGGCAAAAATCCATTGTCTGACGATCAAGTCAAGGCGATGTTGGACGCCTGCCAAGACATTGCTGACGGCAAGTACGACTGCCAGTTTCCTATCGATGTGTTTCAAACCGGTTCAGGCACATCAAGCAACATGAATGTCAACGAAGTCATCTCCAATCGTGCGATTGAGATTGCCGGCGGCGACAGACTGGCGGCGGAAAAGCCCATTCACCCAAACGATCACGTGAACATGGGGCAGAGCACTAACGATACTTTCCCCACCGCGATTCACGTTGCGGTCGCTTCAGAGATTACTAACTCGCTAATTCCATCACTCGAACTGTTCGCCAAGACGCTGTTTGAAAAAGCCAAAGAATGGGATCGCGTTATTAAGATTGGGCGCACGCACTTGATGGATGCTACGCCCTTGAGGCTTGGCCAGGAAATTGGTGGCATGGCCCGGCAGATTGAACTTTCCATCGAGCGAGCAAAACAAGCCGTAAGTGATGTTTGCGAATTGCCTGTGGGTGGAACCGCTGTTGGCTCTGGAATTAATACTCATCCCGAGTTCGGTTCACGCGTTGCGAAAGAACTTGCTGCCTCAACTGGCATTGCGTTTGTCGAAGCCAAGAATCATTTCGAAGCCAACGCCCAACGTGACGGGTTGGTTTCGTGCCACGGACATTTGAAAACGATTGCTTCAACCCTGTTCAACGTCGCCAATAACATTCGTTGGCTTGGGTCAGGCCCCCGCTGTGGATTCTACGAAATCGCGTTGCCAACACGGCAACCTGGCAGTTCGATCATGCCGGGCAAAGTCAATCCGGTGATGTGTGAAAGCATGATGCAATTCACTGCACGAGTTATTGGCAACGATCAAACCATCACAGTCAGTGGTGCCGCTGGAGGTCAATTCCAACTCAACATCATGATGCCCATCATGTGCCAAACAACGCTTGAGAGCATTCACTTGTTATCAAACGGCACCAAGGCTTTTGTCGACTTTTGTGCTGCTGACATGCAAGCCAACATCGATGTTTGCGAGTCTTTTGTCGAAAAAAGCCTGTCAATGTGCACCAGCCTCAATCCGTACATCGGTTATGAAGAGGCCTCGCGATTGGCAAAAGAAGCTTTCAAATCCGGCAAAACCATACGCGAACTTTGCATCGAGCAGAAATTGCTCCCCGAAGAAACACTCAAGGAAGCGCTTGACCCAATGCGTATGACTGAACCCCAAGCTTGACGCCCAACCAAAACTCGTGTGCCGTTCGCCTTAGTTTCGATCAGTCGAACGAGTCGCTGGTTTGGCTGGCAACCCTGGCCCGAGGCTGGTGCCTTCGGCCCATTGTTGAATAACCGAACTAGGCTCCTAAACAAACAAATCAACTCGAACTGCAATCAACATTCCAAGGAGGGATCACGATGTTTCCGCAACGATTCGCCCACGATCTAACAATCGTACTTTTTACCATCTTCGCTTTCTGCATTTCCAGTTTGGGAATCTCGCAAGAACAAGCCAGCGATGCCGCTCCAAAATTGGATCAAACGAAAGTCGTTCGCGCGATCTTCGACGCCACCAAGACCACGAAAACCGAAAAGGACTACACGGCTTTTCTTGATCAATGCGACGAGGCTTTGCAGGGTGAACTCACGAAAGCAAATCGCGAATATGTCGTGTCGCTTACGGGTTGGGCTTTCAGTCGTCGCGGAGAAAAGCGACTGGAGTTGGCCAAACAACTAAAGAAGGTTCAAAACAAACAATTCGACGAAGTCATGAAGTCGGCGATGGATGACTTCGACAAGGCAATTTTGGCTGACGGAAGTCGTATTCGCTCGTGGAAATCTCGCGGCATCGCACATGTTGCGAACGAGAACTGGGACGAAGCCATTCGTGATTTTGCAAAAGTCACCAAACTAAAGGCTGACGATCCCAACGGCTGGTTCAATCGCGCCGAGGCACTCTACCATCGCGGCAATTTTGACTATGCCTTAAAGGACTACACGGTAGCGCTGCAGTTGAATTCTTCTGATTTGCAAGCGCTTACGGGTCGCGGGCTTTGCCAATTAGAACTTGGCGAATTCAACAAAGCACTCGAGGATTTTGACGCCGTTATCAAATTGCAGCCTCAATCTGATCACGCACACATCAATCGCGGTGACGTCTTGCAAAAACTGCTCCGCTGGACCGAGGCAAAGGTCGACTACGAAAAAGCACTTTCTCTGAAGGAATCCGGAACCGCTTGCCAGCGCATCGCTTGGTTGCTGGCGACGTGTCCCCAAGATCATGTTCGAGATGTTGAGGCGGCTCACAAGATGATCACTCGCGCGATGGAGCTAAACGGAAAATCGCCCAACAACATGGATACGCTCGCAGCAACTGAGGCAGCAGCAGGAAACTTCGAAGCCGCCAAAACGACTCAGAAAGAACTAATCGAATTGGTTAACTCAGAAGAAGAGTTGATTGAGTCTCACAAAGTGAGGTTGATGCTTTACGAGGAAAACGAACCGTTTATCCAGTCGAAATCGCCTTCTGATAAGTAAGCTTCAAAAGCGGTCGGACCTTCTTCCGCTCGGCAATGAGTCCGTGTTTCTGCATGTAAAAATTGGCTTTTTCAAAAGTCTTTTAAAAAAAGCGTCTGATTTGGCTCTCGATTCGCTTCTTTGGATTTGAAGGCGATTTTGTCTTCACGGAGTTTCTCCGTCCAAAATTCGTTTCGAGGTTGCCATGAGATTTTATCCTTCCAGATTCACACCAATAATTGCAATTTGCATCGCTTGCTTGTTCACGTCTTTCGCACAAGGGCAGAACAATTGGATCGGTGGCGACGGCGTTTGGAACAACTCGTCACTGTGGTCCGCGGGAGTGCCCACCATCTCGGATGATGTTCGTGTCGATAATTCCAATGCGGTTTCATCGCTCGTGCGAATTGGATTCTCTGATCCAAACGCAGAAGCCGGCACGTTGCTTATTGACTCTGATGACCAAGTCCGTGTCGAAGTAGGACGAACTCTTTCGATTGCACAAACGTTAACAAGCAATGGAACGCTTCACCTGGATGGGGTCAACAACGTCGCCGGGATTCTGTTTGGAAACGGTGGGCAGATCGACGGATCTGGACGAGTCCTGATGACTGGTGATGCGTTGGTATCAAGTATTAACGCGGATGACAGTTTGACGATTGGAGCGAACGCCTTGCTCGAAGGGCGAGGCCGTATAGGCAACAATCTTTCAAACGTTATCAACAATGGCACCATTGAAGCCAACTCCGCGGGGAGCTTTGGGTTCATCACCCTCGATCCGGGTGCGGGCGGATTTCAAAACAACAACGTCATTCGAGCTAAAGACAATGGGGATATTCGATTGACCGATGGTACATTCGACAACACCAACGGGCTAATCGATATTCAAGACACGTCGCAGGTAGAGTTGATCGACGCTACTTTGAATGGTGGCACGATTCAGGGTACAGGAACTGGTGAGTTACGTGTTGAAAATGGTTCTACAGGAACAATCGGTGGAACGATTACCAACAATGCAATAATTGCTACCAACTCGATCAATGCGGCGACGCGTCTTAGGGTTGCAGATGGAACGTCGCTTGTGGGAACAGGCACGGTTCACTTACGAGATGGCAACAACAGCATTATTGAAGGAGTAAACCTTGGCGATACGCTTTCCATTGGCGCCAATCAATTGGTTCATGGTGCTGGTGAGATTGGCAACGGCACATTGGCCGTAACTAACAACGGCACGATCGATGCCGACGAACCTGGACTTACTGGTTTCATAAAATTCGACGCGACCAGTGGATTTAATAACAACGGAACGATGAAAGCGACTGCGGGCGATTTACGATTATCATCTGGAAGCTTTTCAAACTCTGGCCAAATTTTGTCTGAGAACAATCGAACAGTGTCCGTCTTGTCTAATGCCAGCGTCACAAACACTGGACTAGTCGATGCGGTTTCTGGAGATTTCGACATTCAAGGAAGCTATGTCCAAACTGCCGGGACGACACGATTGACGGGCGGTGACTTTTCAGTGTCCACACTTTTGGAAATCCAAGGTGGTGTACTTGAAGGAAACGGCGACATTGCCGGCGACGTACAGCTTAACGGAACGTTGCGACCTGGACTGAGTGCGGGAAGCCTGACGATGGATGAGTTGTCGCTTGGGTCACTCGCACAATTGGAGTTCGAAATTGGCGGCCTGAATTCGGGAACAGAATTTGACTTTGTTGACGTTGACAACGACTTGAGTCTTGGTGGAAACCTGAATTTGAGCTTTCTCAATGGATTCGAATCTCAGATCAGCAGTGATGACACATTTACCATCATGGATTCTGGTGCTCTGTCAGGCGATTTTGGAAACGTCGCCAACGGCGGCACGCTTCAAGTTGCCAATTCAAGCGGTTCTTTCCAAGTCTGGTACGGAACAGGCAGCCCGTTTAGTTCCAACTCGGTTGTAATCGGCAACTTTTCTGCAGTGCCTGAACCCTCGGGTTTGGCAATCCTATTTGCTGGCTCACTGGCTTTCGTCGCTCGACGTCGACGGAGAACTGCATAGATCGTATTCCATAAATTGGATGACTGGACGACTTGCTTTTATTCCCCAATTGACCCGATTCCTCTTCTGACGACACAAGCCAAATTGCTTGTGTCGTTTTTTTTGCTTCAATGTGACTCGAATCCAAATATACTTTTGCATTCGCCGTCTGTCTCACAAAAGTCGCTTTGATGAAATCGGAAT